>REBL01000204.1 GCA_007692755.1 Nodularia sp. (in: cyanobacteria)
TGACCAATAGTTCCTTAATGGTACAAGCCCCCAGATTTATCTGTGGAATCAATCAATCGAAAATCCCAAATCTAAAATCCTCAAGCCCCTAGATTGATCTGTGGGGTCAATCTAAAATCTAAAATCTAAAATCTAAAATCTAAAATTGTTTGACTCCAATCCAGCCAGTTATAGTTTTGCCTTTACTGGCATAAATTATATGATTATCCTGGTGATGAATTTGTACGGCTAATTTATCAGCAAAAGCCTTTTCCAAGGAACTGGGATTTTCTAAATAAAATACTGGCATATCTTGCCAACAATGGCGGCAAAACCAAGCAAAGCCTGAAGCACGTATATGCGGCAAAAGTAATCCTGAACAACAAGGGCAATAATTCATAATTTTCTACAATCCTGATCATAAAAAGCTGTGTGTTTAAAATCGAGGCTGTCAATTAATCAGCCCATCGCCATCCAAAAAACTATTTATATCTCAAGTCTAATGAAGAATTATGAGAAACTTGTGAGAATACTTATATTCAGCAACCTTTCGTAATGTTTCTACATAAACTATTGTGTAGTAAACTCAAATTTGCTTACTAACAATTGACTTTTGCTTAATTATCTATAATATTTGCCAAACCTTGCCCCGCTTGCTACCTGCTTGGTACACACAGCGCCAAAATTCCCTATACCAAATAAATAAAAATAGCCCAAAATTTCTTGATGAGCGGACATCTTTGCCCGTTCATCAAATCAACTTAAATGAACATCAAAAATTTGTAGTAGTGGCGTGACAAGCCTAAAATGTTGCAAAAAATTGTAGGTTGGGTTGAGGTTTTGGGAAACCCAACATCATTGGTTGCGTTGGGTTGCGCTGCGCTTAACCCCTACTACGTCTAATGCAGTATTTTAGGCTTGTCAGTCCAGTCGATGGACACACCTACCATCCCACAAGATGGGATAATTTATTTTCTGGTGTTTCCTTAAACGAATGCAGTATTTTCAGCTTGTCAGTCCGCTACATCTGACGTGTAAACTGCACCCAATACTCAAACGGCTTCTGTATTCTTCTCCCCAGTCCGAATACGCACAACCTGCTCTACAGGCGAGATGAAAATTTTGCCATCGCCGATTTCGCCTGTGCGCGCAGCAGCAATAATTTTATCCACTACCATATCAACCTGGCTGTCTTCAATCACAATTTCCACTTTGAGTTTTTGCAGAAACTCAACGGTATACTCAGAACCCCGATAGCGTTCTGTTTGCCCTTTCTGCCGTCCAAAGCCCCGGACTTCAGAAACGGTCATACCCACAATACCAGCGTTGACTAAAGCAATTTTTACTTCATCAAGCTTAAATGGGCGAATAATTGCTTCTACTTTTTTCATGATGTTGACTCCTTAAGTTCTAATAGCTTCGTTTATCAATTTAACCAGATATAATGTCAGACACTTTCACAATTAGCGCTATTCTCATGAAAACTGTAAAAATTGTCACTTTTTTAAACTGTATGCGCCCTACCAAAATAGTACTGACTCAGCGAGGAGGTTTTGGTGAAGATTTTGTATATAATTTTTTTAACTCAAAAATAAACAAGAAGAAAAAGCTCAGTTATAGCCGTGATTACATATGGTTAGAACAACTAGCGAGTTTGATTTTCAAACAAGGGACGGACAATTAAATACCCAGCACCAAAAGCAGTGAACATGATTAAGAAGATAGTAATAGCCAACCACCAACCACTAAATTCCTTAACTTTTCTTTCCATTGGGGGATAAGAATTGACCTCTTGCTCTTCTATAAAATATGTTTCTGACATTGGGTAACTCATTTCCACAGGTGCAGAGAACTCAGAGTGATGGCTTTTTTCATTAACGACGGGTGGAGGCTGATGAGAAGGCTGCTGAAGTGGAGGTGCTGCTGCTGTTGCCGGACTTTTCACTTCATCCGCAGCATCAGTGGTTTGGGGACGACTGGATTTAGGACTAGAATCTACAAACTTTTGCAGGTATAAAAAGGACTGAACAACTTTGGTAACTTCTTGACGTAGTAATTGATTTTCTTGGTCTAGTTGATGATTTTGGCTAGTAAGTGCATCTAATTTAGCTTGTGTTGACTGTAACTCTGTTGCCAATTCTCGATATACATACAGTGGTACAGATGTAGGGTGAGTTTGAGAAGTGGGTGGTTTTGTTGGATTGTGGTGAACAGAATTTGGTTTTTTTTGCATATGTTGAGTTGGTATCAAAAATTAATTTATCAGTTTGTACAGAGATACTAACAAAGTATAGTCCCCCCTGAGACTAGCCCAAGAATAAGGGACTCCAATTAAAAAAATATTCCATTGCTGAGGTAGGCAGGGGAGCAGGCAGCAGGCAGCAGGGGGGGTAAAGAAAAAATATGGTCTGATGAAATGGGGCAATTTATTTTCTGGAAATCCCTAAGAGAAAAATACCCAGAAAGCGAAGATTTTTTATTTACTGTTGGATGAGTCAGTAATCAGTGGAGATTGAATGAGCTTTACGCTTACCGGCTAATTTGTAACAGAGGGAAAAAATGTCCCACAGGCCCTTGTCCTTTGCCAATATCTAGGGAGTAAGTGAGTGCATTAGTTACATAGGCCTTTGCCTGTTGTACTGCTGGCCATAAGTCCATACCCATTGCCAAATTTGCAGCGATCGCAGCTGATAGTGTACAACCAGTACCGTGGGTATTTTTCGTCTCGACTTGTTTTGTAATTAAAGTTTCCAGTTTTTGCCCATCAAACCAGATATCAATCCCACGCACACTGCCCTGCATCCCGCCACCTTTGACTAAAACGGCTTTTACCTTGAGATTTCGGTGTATGACTTGAGCCGCCGCCCGCATATCATCTAAAGTATTGATTGGTATCCCGCTCAAAATCTGCGCTTCGTAACGGTTTGGTGTCACAATAGCCGCTTGAGGTAACAAGGCATGACGCAGAGTCTGCACCGCATCATCATCAATCAGTTGCGCCCCTGTGCGTGATACCATCACCGGGTCAACGACTAAATTATGAATTTGTAATCCTTCCACTTGCTGGGCTACAGCAGAGATAATTTCCTGATTCAGCAACATTCCCGTTTTTGCAGCTTGCACACCAATATCTTCAACCACAGCTTGAATTTGGGCTATCACCGCTTCGGTGGGCATAGCATCAACCCGCGCTACCCCTAAAGTATTTTGGGCTGTCACACAGGTAATAGCGCTAGTACCGTGGACACAGTGAAAAGCAAAGGTACGTAAATCAGCTTGAATACCCGCACCACCACCGCTATCTGAACCAGCAATGGTTAAAGCCACAGGCACTTTAGAGGTTATTTCAGCATTCATAAAAATTATGGGCGAGATGGTAGTTGCTTGACTTTTGCTGCCAAAGGATTGGGTTGGGGATTTTGCGGAATTTCTTGCGGTACGACTGTTAAGTAAGGTTGCAGTTTGGCTTCATCAACCCAGCCAGAGTAATATTTTAACCTAGTAGATTGGGTAGAAAGCTCAAGTAACTCTAAATCGCCACGCATCACAGACCAATTCATGGGTGCATTCGGTAAGAATTGCCCTGAACGAATGCCTTGGGGACCACCACCGACGAAATTTAAAGCAACTTGGTCTAATGCTCGCACAAAGCGCGCCTCCTGCGAAGGAGCTGCGCTAACGCCATTCCAATGCCAATTAAAACCAGGCCAATAAACAGGTGGTTTTCCTGGTTCTAAAGAAAACTCATCCAGACTTGCACCCTCATCCAGATTTACTGTAAAGCCTTGAGGATATCTCACCTCAAAACGTCCTTTACGAGTCTGAAAATCAACCGGACTCCACCACAAAACTTCTACAGTTTCTTCAGCATTTTTAGCAGATAAGGAGACAGCAGGAGTTTGATTAGTCGATGCACTGTAAAGTGGTAATTCCTCAAATGGTAATTTAGCCATTGCGGCAAATCGCCAACAATTCCAACTATCAGAATTATTAATCGTTTGCCACTGCACTTGACAAACCCCATTAGCGGTACTCACCCAAAGTTTGTCATTTTCTAACCGCAGTTTGTCAGGAATTGCCCCCACTAAAGGACTATTGTGAACGGTATATGCAGTCAAAGCCCCAGAATTAGGGTTTTGCAAATCAGGACGATAAGCAACTAGTCCTTTTGCCGGAATGTAGGGATTTCCTTCGCCACTAATTTGAGTACCCATCCACAAAGTCGGATTTTTTGCATCTCCTGTAATGGATAAATCAGTAATTTGTATAGACTCCAATTCTTTGGGTTGAATTAAAGTAAATTTATTCGTCTGCGGGTGATAACTAATGATAGTCGCAATACCGTTATTACCTTCACCTTGCTCAAAAGAAATCGTCCACCAAATACGTTCTCCATAAATCACAGCACTGGTAATGCTAGGAAAACCTATTTGACTTCCCAATGCTGCTGCTTGTAAATCTTCAAGAGTATAGAGAGTTTGTTTTTGAGAGCTTTGATTCTCAGGGGTAACTAACTCAAATATTACTTTATCCTCTGCTGGTTCTGGTTCCGTTTCTCTGGTAATAAAACTATCTTCTTCTAGGGAAAATTTCGGCTCGCGCACAACTCGATACTGATAAATTCTGCCTTGAATATCAATAGTTTTAAAGGAAGGATTTACTAACTCTTGGGCAAATTCTTGATAGTTACTTGGTGGCTGCAAATCCTTGGCTAAAGTTCCTGGTTGCACCGTCCAGGTATTATTACCCCGGCAGAAAACAAAATCCTGTCTTAAACTTTGAAAATTAATTGTATCAGTAGTTGCTAAAATATTGTAAATATGGTAATCAAACCTGTCAGAAAAATTTTCTTCCTCCTGGGTAACAGGTAAGGCAACAAATGTATCCTGGGGACAATTTTCTACTTGAGGTTTAACAATATTATTTGTCTGGTCAGAATTATTAGAGACGGAAACACAGGCATTGAGTAGTAGAAAAATCCCGAAAATAGGAATAAATAGTTTCATGATTAAAATTAAAAAAGAGATTTATATCCCCGAATTATCCAATAAATTGGGGATATTTGTTGTTCAAAAATATAAATTTTACTAGCGAATACTAATTTTGTTCTGTATTTAAACCTTGCAAAACTCCCTGCAAATACTTACCCCATTTTGCCGCTAAAGGAACTTCTGTAAATGGAATGCGTATCGACTGGGATTCAGATAAAAGAAAATCTAACTGGATAACTCGGCCTTTTTGAGGGTGATTTTCTACTTCTACTACTTCATCATCTACCAAGAGACGTATTTCTTTAACATCTAGCAAAGAAAAAGTTTCTAATTGAATCAGACCTTTAGGTGTGGGTTTACCCCATGTTATATTGTTATCTTTTAGACCCAACACAGCATAAATATCATATTTAGCCTTGTCAAATTGCTCCGCCCAAACACGATATGCTTCCAGCTTCTGGTATTCCCTTGAACCTTGCCAAGCTAACCAGAAAAATGCAAATAGCAAGGGTAACCATAAAAGACCACGTTCCATTGTTTAAACAGTCCTAAATATTGAGTAAAAATTGTCCAAAGTCCACCAATAAAGCATGAAGATAAGTTATGGTAGTGAGCAAACTGGCAAAAAGCTGTGATGAATTAAGATGAAAAAACTTATATTATTGTGCTTGTTTGTCATCGGGCTAGGGGCTGCTGTATTTGGTTTCCTGAACTTTCAGGGTTTAGCAGCTAAAGGCGAGTTTGAGACGATTTTGCTAGATTTTCGCCAAGATATTCCCGCAGAGGTAGTACAGGAGAATTTACAAGCGATCGCTCAAGAATACAACGTCACACCCCGATTAGACAATCAATTTTCAGCGGCGGATAATGTGTATATTATTGAAGGCGATCGCCAGCGACTGAAAAAACTGAAAAAATCTCCATTCGCCCAATATATACAGTTAATCGAGCCAAATTACATTTATAGAAAGATTCCCCTACCAGCTGAGGCAACTTGGTTTGAAGATATTTTACAATCTCCAGATAATCAAGCAAATCCGGCATTAATTGGCCCCAACGACCAATATTACAGCAAACAGTGGAACCTACACAACATCGGCATGGAAGGCGCGTGGAGTCAAACCAAAGGCAGTGGCGTAACAGTAGCTGTCATTGACACTGGTATAACTCGCGTGCGTGACTTAGTAGACACGAAATTTGTCAAAGGCTATGATTTTGTGAGCGATCGCGAAGAAGCTACAGACGATAACGGACACGGTACTCACGTTGCCGGTACTATAGCCCAAGCTACCAATAATACCTATGGTGTAGCAGGCATCGCTTACGAAGCCAGTCTCATGCCCTTAAAGGTACTCAGCGCCTATGGTGGCGGAACCGTCGCCGATATAGCCGAAGCAATTAAATTTGCTGCTGACAACGGTGCAGACGTAATTAATATGAGCTTAGGCGGCGGTGGTGAAAGCCAATTAATGAAGCAAGCCATAGACTATGCCCACAAAAAAGGCGTAACAATTGTCGCCGCCGCCGGCAATGAAAATACGAATGGGGCAAGTTATCCCGCACGTTACCCCTACGTTATTGGCGTTTCCGCATTTGGTCCAGATGGTGAAAAAGCCTCCTATTCCAACTTTGGTGCAGGCGTAGACATTTCTGCACCTGGTGGTAGTGACGCGGGTGCAATTCTCCAAGAAACAATAGACCCCGAAAACAACGGCGAAGGAGTATTTCTCGCACTCCAGGGAACAAGCATGGCTGCCCCCCACGTTGCAGGTGTAGCAGCATTAATTAAAGCTTCTGGAATCACAGACCCAGAAGAAGTATTAAAAGTCCTCAAGCAGTCAGCAAGAGTTATCCAGGATGATAGCTTCAACTATTATGGCGCTGGACAACTTAACGCCGAAGCCGCAGTAAAACTCGCCACCACAGGGCAAATCAGCTTCCAAGACTTCTTCCGGTGGTTAAGAGATAACGGTTATCTCAACCCCCGCTTTTGGATTGATGGCGGTGCAGTAGCACTAGTACCTAAACTACTCATGGTATTAGGTTCCTATCTTCTAGCTTGGTTTTTGCGGGTTTACTTCCCCTTCGCCTGGAGTTGGACATTATCCAGTGGCTTAATTGCTGGCAGTTCTGGGTTATTCTTCCTCCGGGGATTATATATCTTTGACTTACCTCAATGGCCATTCCGAATTTTAGGCAGTTCCATTCCCGAACTAGGAAACACCCTACAAGGAACTAACGCCTTAAATCCCATATTTGCCAGCGTGCTAATTCCCCTAGTGTTAATAGCATTATTCTTAGGACATTCTAGCTGGAAATGGTTTGCCATTGGTTCGGCCCTGGGCTTCGCGGCATTTTTAACCGTCAGTGCCATTTACGACCCAGCAGTATGGGGATTAGGAAGTAGCTACCTAGCGCGGAGTTTCCTCATCACCAACGCCGTACTTTGTTATGGACTAGCCCGTTTAGCATTAAAAACCGAAACTCAGACAGCATAAGAAGCAGGGGGGCAGGGTGCAGGGTGCAGGGGGGAAAAACTCCTGACTCCTCACTTCTCACTCCTGACTCCTGACTCCTGACTCCCCACTCAGCACTCCTCACTCAGCACTTTTTTATGAGCATTACAGTTACAGGTACAATTCAACGCCGAGATATTGGTACTGGCGCTTGGGCGTTAGTCACAGACGAGGGTAATACTTACGAAATCCTCAGAGGTGCTGACAAAAACTTGCTCAAAGCCGGACAAACCGCAAAAGTTACAGGAGAGGTCCGTGAAGATGTCATGACCATGGCCATGATTGGCCCTGTCCTGGAAGTCAAATCATTTGAGGTAGCCTAGCACTTCTAACTATCCACCGCATTGAGAACTTCTTGCAGACGAGTTCTAAACTCACCCTTGGGATGACCTCCTTTGACTTCACCTTTAATCTGAAATTCTCCTTCTGGAGAATCACAGATAATGTAAGTAGGCCATCCCATTTCTGATTTATCTGGATACTGAGACAACAAAACTTTGCGATACTTGCGGTAACTATCAGTATCTTGCATTTTCACATCGATAAATTGCAAACCCAGCTCTTCAGCCACCTTTTTGTCATAAAAAGACATTTTGTGGCAGATACCGCACTCTTCTGAAGAAAATTTAATAACAGCTAAACTCATGAGGCTATATGCATATAAGCTTTAGGGAGACTACCATATCACTCAGAAATCAACAATAAAATTCTAGAAAAAATTAATGTTTTGAGTCAACATCGGCGGAAATAGTCCTGTAGTTACAGTATTTTTCGGTTAATTAGACCACAGTGTAGAGACGTTGGATGCAAAGTCTCTACAGGGTTTGAATTTCCGTTGTGTGTTCATTAACTATAGAGCCGCTAAGGCGAAAGCTCCGCCTTAGGGATACGCAATGACAACTGTTCGTTCAGTTATGAGATCAAATCTGCACCTTCCGGCGGGCAAATTCACCCGAAAGCATACGATAAAATTGTCCCCCTGCCTCTTAAATTGTCAAAGCAAGCCAACAAAAATCTAGATATTTACCCAAAAATTATGATAAGATAGATAAAACTACAATCAATACATCTACAAAATGTAGTTTTGCATAATAGCTAGGCAATAACTTAGGCAACTCCAATAAGTAATGCAAAAATGCAATACTGGTATGCTTTAAGGCTAGTAGTATTAGGGTGAAGTAACCTAGAAAGTGTGATCAACACTAAAAGTATTTTGAAAACCTCATCGGTGCAGATGTGGTTAACTAGGTAGAAAATGAGCAAATTTTGTAAACATATCTAGACAGTCATTTCTGTTTGGGCATATTATAGGGATAGCTAAATTTTTCTACCATCAATCAACGTCTGATTGATAGGGGATGCAAAAGCTTAATTGGTATGATAACCTTGAAACACTTGGCGAAAACCAATTATTTGAAAAATTAATAACTTAAGTCCTCTGTTAATCCTCTAACAGTCTCTAACTGGGAATATTAAGTCAAACTGTGAAAATAGTCAGCGCTTAATATAGGCAGAACAGAAAGTGTTAAGTTCAATTTGTTCAATTTTATCTAGTTATAGGTAGTTTTGTCCAAATTTTTTAGAACTGGGTTAAAGTTAGGTTTAAGTCAACAAATTATGACAATTATAGACATAAAAAATTATCCACAGTAGAATATTTTTATAATCTTGCGCTATAATGTTTGCCTAAGCATCTACAAATGAGCGAAGACTATCGGCAGAAGACGTTTAAAAAACTCCATCAAATTTTTGTCCGTTATGGGAGTTAGTTATCAGGGTACATCTACTAATTAAATGTTCTAAGGTTAAGCCCAGCTCTCCGGATAAATCTTTCCCAAGATTTGTTATTATTCTATTTGAATAAAAAAATCCCCTAGTGGTGGCAGCCAGCC
>REBL01000095.1 GCA_007692755.1 Nodularia sp. (in: cyanobacteria)
CCAGGTGGAGACGGAATTATCAAAAATTGGAATCAGGTGGCGTAGATTCACGATTTGGTACAGTGATAAATTAAAACTTAGAAGTAAAACTCATAACTCACAACTTATAACTCATAATTTGATGCACTGCTTGCACGGCAATGTTAACATAAGCTAACGCAGACTGCTTTTTTACTGTTTTTACTTGGTTTAGCAATGCGTTAGTTGATTAAAAATATCTAACTCTGATTTTTGACCGGCTGCACAGACTAGGATAATTTTCACAGATTTATCCACTATCATAATACGCGATCGCGTGTTAATATCCAAACCTCCTAAATCTGGCGCAAACCGTTCTGTAATCAATAAAAGACGCTTCATTAAATTTTTGATTGGCTATTTATCGATATAGGAATTTCAATGCAAAACTCAGTTCCTTTTCCGGGTTCTGATATACAACTTAAACTTCCCTTGTGTTTTTCTACTATAATTTGATGACTAATTGATAAACCCAAACCTGTACCTTTACCCACAGGCTTAGTAGTAAAAAATGGGTCAAATAGTTTTTTTCTCACTGCTTCATTCATCCCCAAACCATTATCAGCAATGCGGATCAAAACACTGTTTGTATTTAAAATTTCTGTTGTAATAATAATTTTACTAGGATTAACCTGAATTTCTGTAATAGCTCTCTCCTGATGAGAATTATTTAAAGCATCAATAGCATTACTAATAATATTCATAAATACTTGATTGAGTTGACCAGGATAGCAATCTATTAAAGGGATATTGCCATAATTTTTTACAAGCTCAATTGTTAATTGCTCAGATGATCCCTTCAGCCGATTTTGTAAAATCAACAAAGTACTATCTATCCCTTCATGAATATCAACCCTTTTTATATCTGATTCATCCAGACGCGAAAAATTCCGCAGAGACAAGACAATTTCCGTAATTCGCTTGGTTCCTATTTTCATGGAATGGAGAATTTTTGGTAAATCATCAAGCAAAAATTCTAATTCAATCTCTTGGATATAATCTTTAATTTCTGGTGCAGGATGATCATAAACTTTTTGATAAATCTGGATAAGTCTTAGTAAATTTTGCGTATAATCCTCAATGTAACTTAAATTGCCGTGAATAAAATTAATTGGATTATTAATTTCGTGAGCTACACCTGCAACCAATTGTCCCAAACTGGACATTTTTTCAGCTTGAATTAATTGTGCTTGAGTTTGTTGTAATTCCCTCAAAGAATTTTCTAATTTCTCAGCTTGTGCTTGAGCAATTTGAGTCATATTTTCCTTAATTTTCAGGGCAATTTTTAGTTCTACAGTTAGTTTTTTTGCATCATCTAAAGCAGTATTATTAGCTTGTAATAAAAACAGAAAATCAGTAATGGGGTCGTGAATGGCAAAGTCTTTCAATTTGATACCAAGAGGAGCAAGACTGGTCGTTTCTGTAATCCAGGGAGAACCTAGAAAAAAAATGACTTCTTGCTCTGGTTGATAAATCATTTGTCCCTTGAGATGCATACCATTATGAATAAACTCCAAAACGAAGATAGAATTGGATTTTTTATGAATAGTATCAACATCAAGGGGAATATGGGGGCGATTAATCTGAAAATGCTGCTCTATCTGACTACCAACTAATGATGTCGAACTAATGCGCTGTAAAACATCACCTGCTTGTAATATCTCTCGATTGCGGTTAAATACAACGTGGAACGGAAAAGCTTTTGTAAATAATTTTGGCGAAAGACAAAGGTGAGGAGGAATCATAGACTTAGCGCTCAGTGTGGTTTATGCTTCACTAAAAATTCATCGTGTTCCGCACCATCATTTTTACTTTGGGTTTGCGTAATTTCAACTTCTGTATCAAACCTATTTCCTAATCCCTTGACTAAACCAATCACCATTGGCGCTAGTCCCTCTCTATCAGACTGATAATGTAAACTCAAGGAATCTTCTTCTACATCAGTACACTCAAATGATGGAGGTTGAAGTTTGGGAAAGCTGATTCCTACACGAGTATGAAGATTATCGAGGTTGTCTAGAAACTCAGGTAGTGTATCTCCACTCATATCCATCATTTCCCCATAGCCTTCTTCTGCTGTGTATTGCACCCAAAATTCTCCGAAAGCTTCCATAATTTCCGCAGGAGATAAATTCAAGACAACACTAGCAGCTTTTACCAGCCTGTGGGTGATATCGTCAGGGTAGCCTTCCATACTGAGGAAAACATCTGTATCGACTTCAGCTTTCTGCTTAATTTGTTGCCAAATATTTTCACCAAAGCGACTGCAAACCATATCATGAATACCTTTATTCACCAATCCGTACATAAAAACCTCATGAAACTATACGCAAGGTTACTCAAAAAACTGAAACTTCAGTTTTTTATTGTATTAAAAATTAATTATAGAGCAAAATTTGCTTAAGTATCCATGTATGAAAACACAGAAAGATATCAGAAGCACTATTAGTATTTAATACTATGTTTAAGTAAAACTATATCAGTAGTAGTATTAAGTTTAATGTATAATTTAAATATGTTGATTTAGTGCAGCCAGGGCTATGACTACCCTAGAACTAGAGGTTCCAGCAATTTTTAGGTAAATGAAACACACAACAAAAGTTAAAACCCTGTAGAGGCTTTGTATGCAAAGTCTCTACACAGTGGTCTATAGCAAAAGTCAAACGTGAAAGACTTGCTTTGACTGGGTTTTAGACTTTTCCTATGTCCTAATCTCCTTGGCGGTTGCTATAATTAATTGAAAACTGCATTATAGAAATTGATTAACGCACAAAAATTTTACCCAACAAAAAAGAGGCCTACCTTGACCTCTTGACAACTCCCTAGAATGATGTTTCGTTATATATTAATTACATCAACCCAGCATTAGTACCTTGCTTACCAGTTGCTAGTTCTACCTTCACAATTTTGCCACCCATTTTTTGAATGCGTTGCTGTTCGCGAAACCAGTTTTCGTAAGGAACTAGCTTGGTGAAATAAGTATTTTGCAACTCTCTTTGAGTACGAATGCGGGATTGGCTGGGGACACAAGCAGTAACTTTAAACAAACGAGCCATATCTTAAAATCTCCTACGTTGATTGTGAAAAGTTTTTTATTACAAACAAAAGTGGGAGTGTATATTTCTATGCAAATATTTAAATTAATCACTCCAAGTCTGGAAATCAAATATCAATACTAGACCGCTAACACTCATTCACAATATAAGCAATGAAACGTTCTAATACTCACAATTGATTTCCAGACCGTAATCAAGCCGCACCTAATACATTAAGTGCTAACTAACTCTTAGCTTAAGCCAGAGGAGATATAGTCTAAGTAAACGCCCATTTCTTTACCAGCGTCGGGACCGACTAAGCTAGCGGTTACTTCTTTGATAGCTTGGATAGCTTGTACAGTAGCGCCTACGGGAACACCCAAGGAGTTGTAGGTTTCTTTCAAGCCATTCAATACGCGCTCGTCTAGGATCGAAGGATCACCAGCTAGCATAGCGTAGGTAGAATAACGTAGGTAGTAGTCCAAATCGCGGATGCAAGCAGCATAGCGACGGGTGGTGTACATATTACCACCGGGACGAGTGATATCAGAGTATAACAAAGACTTAGCTACTGCTTCTTTGACGATCGCAGCTGCGTTAGCACTAATAGCTGTAGCAGCGCGCACGCGTAGTTCACCAGTTACGAAGTAGCCTTTGAGCTTTTCTAGAGCCGCAGTATCCAAGTATTTACCTTGAACGTCTGAAGCATTAATGACAGAGGTAATTGCGTCTTGCATGTCGTTATTTCCTTATTTCCAACCTTTTTGCAATACTTATGTTTCAGCAGAAGTAAAAAGAGCTTCAGCTTACTGCATCGCACCGACTAGGTAATCGAAGTAAGCGCCAGCTTCACCAGAGTCTTCAACAGACAACAAGGTAGCAGCAACACTCTTCATCGCGTTAACGCCACCAGCCACAGCATCAATAGGAGTGCCGAGGGACTTGTACATTTCACGCACACCCACAACACCGATTTCTTCGATGGGGGTAACATCACCGGAAACAATTCCGTAGGTGACAAGGCGGAGGTAGTAGTCTAGGTCGCGCAGACAAGTAGCGGTCATTTCTTGGCCGTAAGCGTTTCCACCAGGAGAAACAACATCAGGGCGCTTTTGGAACAACTGATCACCAGCTTGCTTAACAATGCGCTCGCGGTTTTCGGTCAAAATTTGAGCGATGCGGAGGCGACGTTCACCACCGGAAACAAAGCTTTTGATCCGATCCAGTTCGCCGGGGCTAAGGTAGCGGGCTTCTGCATCAGCATTCACGATGGACTTCGTGACGATACTCATTAATGGATTCCTCCAGTACTAATGAAACCAGAATTTGATAAAACTGGTGCGTTTTAAATTGGTTTGGCAGTAGCTTTGTTTTCTCGCCGTTTTAGAGACAACAATTGCATAATTGCCATAGCTATCGCATGACGAGTTTGTGAGAAAACTCAACTACCTTCCGCAAAACATTTTCCGGCATTCTGTTGGGCATTTATGACTGTTCTTAATAGTTTGTAATATTACTTTTAAGATTTACCAGCCATTTTTTTGCCTGAAAGCGTTATTACACAAGGGAATCAGGGGGATTAGGAGGAACCAGGATTAGGAAGAAAAAATTTCCCAATCCCCAGTTCCTAATCCCTAGTCCCTAACTCTTAGCGATCGCTAGGGCGGCCTGTCAGTACAGCAGGTGACAAACTAGACCAAGATTGTTTCACTAAGTCAGCAGCAGCTTGGACGCTACCGAGGTAGTTCCCCGCTGGTAGTGATGGGTAGCGCTGATAAGGCACGACATCTTCACCGAAATAGCGAGCATACTCAGGACTATCCACAATCGCCTCTACAGCAGCCCTTAAACCGCTATCAGCCAGCAACTTGTTGTATTGGCGGATTTCGCCCTGTGTGGCTGGTGCGCGTCCCAATAGGTGACGGAATAGGAATTCAATCACTTTAGTGTTGGGATAAGGCGTATAGAACCGTTTGCGGTAGATTTCAGAACTAGCCAGTTCCCGAACAAACTCGCGCACAGAGATTTCTCCGTTCCGGAGTTTGCTGTCTAAGTTAGAACGGCGGAAGTCTTGGGGAACTTGACCGCTAAAGATATCCAACACTTGACAGTAAGCAGCATTAATTACCAGTTGCTTCTCGGCTGGATTTCCACCTAAGGTCATGCGGTGAATTCGTGCAGGTTTGCGGCGGCTTGTACCGACACCCACTTCCACAGACTGACCACGACCATCATTGAAGGAACGACCCAACTCAATGAACAACGGCTTGGTTTTATCCATCGCCTTGGCTTGGGCTGCCAAATCTGCGATCGCCTTCGCTAAAATTGGCGTATTCACAGACGCAATGCGGGGCTTCACAGTCTCAAAGCTAGGCACAACCACATCAACATTTTGCTTCGTCAGCTGGTTGTAAAGCTTTTGAGTATTGGGGAAATTAGCCGCAGGTAGAGTGGGGAAGCGACGATAAGGAACCGTATCTTCACCAAAAGCTTGGCTATATTCCGCACTTTCGACCATTGCATTAATAAAGGCGCGAATCCCTTGAGTAGCCAGAAGCTGGTTATACTTACGGATTTCAGCCTGGTCTAAAGGCGCACGTCCTAAGAAATGCTTCGTTCCCAACTCAATCACCTTGGTGTTGGGGTAAGGTGTGTAGAATTCTTTCAGGTAAAGACTGGAGTAACCCAAACCAGCAATAAATTCCTTAACGCTGATTTCGCCATTTCCCAGCTTGCTTTCTAAAACTGTGAATTCATTTTTGAGGATGTAAGGTGCAACATCACGCTCAAAAATCTGACGATAAGCAGCACTAATCAAAGTATTTACGGCAACTTTTTCGCTAGTATTTGCTACCAGCTTAAAGACTTTGGTTTGTTCGCGCTTCTTGGTAACACCTTGATTAATTCGGAATTGGATATCTGGTTCGGTGCGGTTTTCTGTGACCGTACCCAGTTCCACAAAGCGTGGTGTTTCGACTTTTTCAACCTTCCCGGTCCCGACATCTTCGCGAATACTACCAACGCGCAATTGTCGTAAAGACACACCAGCCGGAGTCAGATACCGTTCGTAAGGCACTGTATCTTCACCAAATGCCTCACTGTACTCTGTGGTATCCAGAATGGCATCTACAACTGCATAGAAGCCCTTCTTAGCAGCAAGATCAAAGTACTTGTTGTTTTCTTGACGACCGTAAGTCGGACGACCCAACAAGCGGCGGTGCATATACTCGATGGACTTACAAACATACAGCGATGTCCAGTACATCTTGCGGAATAAATCCGACTTCGCCAAAATGCGGACAAACTCGCGGACAGTAATTTCGCCGTTTTCCAGCTTAATTTCTGCCACCTTTAGGCGTTGACCTTCGTAAACGTCACGACCAAAGACTTGCAGGTAAATTGCTCTAATTACAGCTTGGGTAGAGCTTTCCGAGAACTTGACGCTGACATTCTTACCATTCTTGCGGCTGAGGGTAGAAGGAACTTGATCCAATCGGAACACCTTGGGTCCTAAAGAACCAGGGAATTCACCCCGCGCCTTGGGATTACTCAGTTGGTTATTAATTCCAGGCCCTTGGTGAATCAAAATCCGGCGGGTATCTTTACCAAAAGGAGCCGGTCGGCTGCTGGGGTTGCGAGTTTCTTTCGGGAAAATTGCCCCAAATTGGATTTCCAAAGAGTCATTACCAGAACCGTATGGATGTTGGTCTGGTAGTGGGCGATCGTAAGCCGCAAAAGTTGTAATAAACTGAGGTACTTTGCGGAAAGGCGCACTGTAATTAAACAGGTCTTGTTGCGGCCCCCAGTTACGACATTCTTGGGCTTCTTGACCCAGACCCCGGATGTAGGGAACTGTTTCTTCGCCAAAGTAATCGCTGTATTCGTTGGAATCAACCAAAGCATCAACTAAAGCTGGTAGACCACCGTTAGAAATAATCGCAAAGTATTTTTGCACTTCTTCACGGCTACTTGGTCCCCGTCCTAAAATGTGACGGAAAGCGAGTTCAATAACTCGGCTGTTGATAAATGGCTGATAAAACTGTTTTTGGTAAAGGGGAGATTTAGCGAGACGGCGAACAAACTCCTTCATGGAGATATCGCCATTCTTCACCTTAGATTCCAAATCAGAAATCGACAAGCTATAAGCACGGGTAATGTCACGCTCAAAAAGTTGCCGATAGGCTGCTTTCACAACCGCGATTTTTTCACTGGCTGACAAACCAGGCTTCATTGCAAACTTAGGACGACGTTCTGCTGCTACAGAGTAGATTTGTGGCAGTTGTAGCCCTTGTTGGTCGCCAGAAGGACGCTGACGAACTTTATTAGAAGGTGTGGGTGCTTTGAACTCATTCAGCAAAACATCCATGTACTGAGACACAATTTCTGTAGCCTCAGCATCCTTGCGGAAATAGGAAAGTGATCCTGCTTTAATTTCCTGCAAAGCTACCAAAGTGGCTTCACCAGAGCAAGCATTTTCAATGATTTCCCGCAAACCCCGTGTATTCACACTGATAATATTGGGGTCACCAGCTACGATTGCATAAGTTGCATAACGCAAGAACCAGGATAAATCCCGTAAGCTCTTACCCATGTTGCTTGGGCCATAACGGGCGACATTGATGGGTCTAAAACCAGCAGGTGTCGGTCCGCTAGGAGACGAGTTAAATATGGAACGTAAATTTTCTAGAAACCCACCACGACTTTCAACGTAGGTGACAGTTCCTAGTTTCATGCCTTCTGTGACAGTTCCCTCAGCCGTAGCGCCAGCCGTAGCCATAGCTAGTTCTCGTTCTTGAGGCTTTTCTAAAAAAGCCATTGGCGAACCACCGACAAAAATCCGGTTAGCAGCACGAGAGACAATGATCTCAGAATTATCTGTCAGCATCTGGGCAATTTCCAGACGCTTTGCACCAGAGGCAAAATAGCTTGCTAGTTCGCTGAGTTCACCGTTTCCCAAAAAGCGGTCTTGCTGCTCGGCTTGGGAAATCGTCGCCACCGGCAGAGTTTGATATAGTTGCGGACGCGCAACGGAGCTTCCACCACTTGCTTTAACGCTCATTAAATTTGTAAAACTCCTTTAATTTATCTATGTGTTAAATCTGGGTAGTTTTGGGGCTTGACACATCGGTGTGATCATAGACTAAGAATGCTGCCTGCAAAACTGCCAGTAAGTTAACTCAGTTAGCTTTAGATTAAAACGTTTTGCGTTGACGCTGCTAATTTATTAAGAAGTATGTAGAATCTGCAATCCAAATGGGTTATCTGGAATGAGTACATATTCTCTCTGGGCGAAAATTACCATTATTTTGTATCATATCGTACAAAACTACAATCATATTTTGTAGCAAAAGTAGTATTTTTTAATATAATTTAATGTTTGGCTAAGTAAGTCGGCGAGATAACCACAGACAGAAGGATTTTCAAGATAGATTAGCATTTGGGGTGGCGATTTGTGCGGTTTGTGCGATCGCCTGATGATCACAGAACAAATTGAGAGATATAAAAATTCTCTTTCCACAATTGCACCTAAGAGGTTGTTTTAAAAGTGATCGGCTGTGATTTTAGGCACGTATTATCCCCCTAAAAAAGCTCTGTTTTACCCTCTAGATTTTCAGTTATCCCTTGGAACAATTCCAAAGCTGCACCTAAGTCTTCTGCAATTTCCAAAGCTAAAATATCCGGTGCAGGTAAATTATCTGAATCCTCTAAACTGTCATCCTTCAGCCAAAATATATCTAAACTCACCTTATCCCGTTGCATCAGTTCCTCATAGCTAAAAACTCTAAAGCGCTCATTTTCTTGGCGTTCCTGGCGATTGTCAGCATTAAATGACTGAATGAAATCTTGCAAATTTTCGGAACGCAGGGGGTTAGTTTTCAGGGTGAAATGTTGATTAGTCCTAAAATCGTAAATCCAAAGCTTCTCAGTCCAAGGGGTAGCACTAGCGGGTTTACGGTCAAAGAATAAAACATTAGCTTTCACACCTTGGGCGTAAAATATCCCTGTAGGCAGTCTTAGCAATGTATGAACATCGCATTCATGCAGTAGCTTTTTGCGGATAGTTTCCCCAGCACCACCTTCAAAAAGGACATTATCAGGGACAACAACCGCAGCTTTACCATTGATTTGCAGCAGAGTTTTGACGTGTTGGAGAAAGTTTAGCTGTTTGTTAGAAGTGGTAGCCCAAAAATCATCCCGGCGATAGGAAACTTTTTCTTTATCTGCTTTACCTTCTTCGTTGAAAACAGTGATACTGCTTTTTTTACCAAAGGGCGGGTTAGTTAAGATTAATTCAAAGCGATCGCCTGAATCAGACATTAAGCTATCTTTAGCCTCAACGGGACTATCATCACCAGCAATCCCGTGTAGGTAAAGATTCATGGCACAAAGCCGCACCACCCCATCAGCAACATCAGCACCTTTAAAGGTTTTATTGTTGATAAAATGCCTTTGGTCTTTATCCAGCTTGTAGTTATTTTTAATGAAGTTATAAGCAACCAAGAAAAAACCACCTGTACCACAAGCGGGGTCACAAATGCGTTGTCCTAGTTGGGGTTGCATGACTTCGACAATGGCTTGAATTAATGCCCTGGGGGTAAAATATTGACCTGCACCACCTTTGACATCTTCGGCGTTCTTTTGCAGCAGTCCTTCGTAAATTTCCCCTTTGATATCAATATCTAAACCAATCCAAGTTTCTGAATTGATCAGTTCTACCAGTCGTTTTAATTTAGCAGGGTCTTGAATTTTATTTTGGGATTTGCGGAAGATCACCCCCAAAAGTCCTTTTTCTTTACCCAGGTTTTCTAAGGTGTGGCGATATTGGATTTCTAAAGCATCCCCATCTTGTGACCGCAAAGCCTCCCAACTGTATTCGGTGGGAATGGTGGAACGTTTACCCAAAGGTGGGGGAAGTTGGTTTTGTTCTTCGACCATTTTTAGGAACAGCAAATAGGTAAGCTGTTCTACATAGTCGTTGTAGCTAACGCCATCATCTCGGAGGACGTTGCAATAATTCCAGAGTTTTTGGACGATGGTTGAGGATTCGTTAGCCATTAGTTAAAATTAAGATTGTTGAATCTCGTTTTGTTAAGCCTGAATTTGCTCAATAGATAATTCAGTTGAGTCGAGAGGGGGAATTTGTTCAGGGGTTAAAGTAACAACTTGTCCATCTTGCCAAATGCTAATAGATTCTCCTAATTTGCGGTGTCTTTCTATAGCTTTAGCAACAGCAGCTTTAACGCCAGCATCAATTTTTTGATGAATTTCTGTTAGGGGAATTTGCGTTTTATTCACTGATTGTAATTTGATTCCAGGTTTCGAGTTCATAGATAATCGCCTCCTGATTGATATCTGATGCAGCCACTAATAGAGGTTCTGACCCAGAATTATCATAGATGATCCAAGTATCGCACAGAGGTAAATACAAGTTAATTAGGTTTATGCGTCCGCGTTCGTAGCGACGGCGAATAGTATCTTCTGAGATGTTGTGACCGCCACTTTCTACCCGTCTGTTTACCCGTGCGATCGCTAATTCGGGACTTTGTAACCAAAAGTAAATTAAGTTGATAATATAACCTTTGTCTTTACATTCTCTCAAAAATTGGGCAAAGTTACGAGCCGCTAAAGTTGTTTCAAAGGCAAAATCAGCTTCAGCATTCACCAGAGTTTCTAGTCTTTCTAACATTAATCGTCCGGCTTGAATAGCTACAGATTCCGGGTTAAAAGGAGAAAGTCCGGCTGCTATTTCATCGGCGTTAACATATTCAAATACTTCTAGGAAGTAGGGAAGGATTTGCAGGGCGGTGGTAGTTTTACCAGAACCGTTTGCACCGCCGATAATGTATAGGTTGGGCATTATTCTAATGGTAATGCTAATTGTGCGGATGATTTAGGCTGAGATTTGGTCTTTTTCTTGGTTTTGGTTGCTACCTGTTGAGCTTTTTCTGCTTTGATACGTTCTAGGAGTTTTTCGGCTGGTTCGTCGTTGGGGTCTTGGGGGACAAGTTGACCTGTAAAGGCTTGTTTTAAGATGCTTTGGCGGAGTCTTTCAGCGCGTTTGATGTTAGTATCTACGGTTTTTTCGAGTTGGTCAATTATTGAAAATAAACGTTCAATTCCTTCAATAATTCTTAATTGTTCATCCAATGGAGCTAGAGGAATTGGATAAATACGTAAATCGGATAATTCAATACTTTCAACGGTAGTTCCATCTTTAGAGCAAGTATGGAGAATATCCTCTCTTAAAGCTAAAGAAGCATTCAACAAATATTCTGGATTGAGTAATAAAGATGGAGTTAAAGCTTTTATATCTTGATTTATAGCAGTATCTACTAAATTTAGAGCAATTGGTAAAATTCTTCTAAGTATTCCACTTCTAGTTACAAAGAAGAGAGAGCCAGCTTTTATTAAATTAGCTGTAGAATTTTCTAAGCCGATTTTAGTTATTTTATCTTCTGAATTAGAAATTTTAAAACTTTTCATATCTTTAGGAGATACCCAAGGAATTGTTCCGTTTTCCCAATAATCAGCAATTGTTGTTCTGGGTGTTCCCCCTCCTGACCACTCACCAATTTGGTCATAGTTTACCCAACACCACCTATCTGGTAAATCTGGTAAATCAGAAGTATCAGGTGTAACGGGTTCTTTATATTTCAGTTTCCAACTATCATCTTTAGGAGTTTTACCCTGTGCTTGCATTTTCGCCAATTGTTCAGCTTCCCACTTCTCCCGGCGCTGCTTGAGGATGCGTTCAAGTAACACTGAAGCGGGTTCTGATTCCCCTTGATGTGCTGTGCGCCATTCCTTAGTTAAATTTCCTTCCACTGCGGCTTTTAGCACCGCCTGACGGTAGCGTTTTAATTTGGCTTTTACCTTTTTAAGTAACTCTACCCCTGCATCAAGTTGGGTGAATAATTCCTCAATTTTTGCAACAATGCGATATTGTTCAGGGAGTGGGGGAAGGGGTATAAATTCCTCTTTAATAGCTCCCATACTTACATTACCTTGTCCGACATTTCCTGTTTCATTTTGAAAGAAGTTGTCACGAAAAGGTTCACTTTGAAGGGAGTAACAAAAATATACTGGATATAAAGGAGGATAAAATCTTAATCTTGCTACACGCTGATTAAGCAATAATTGTTTTTCATTTTTTACAATAGTAACAAACCCATAATCTCTTTTTAATCTAGTTCCTGTAAGAGTAATGAGAATATCGTCTGATTCCAGTAAGTATCTATCTAATATTGAAGAATCAATTTTGTCAATAAAAGTTTTGTTATCTTTAATGTTTAACTTCCCAGGCTTTATATTACCAATCTTTATGATTTGAAATCCTTGTTCAGTATAATTCTGACTTTTAAAGGCAAAACCACCTAGTGCTTCAGAAATATCATCTAATCTCGCCCACACCCAACCCTTTGGCAACTCATATAAATCTTCACCCATTACGCAGCTAACACCCCATTCAACTCATCTAAAACACCCATCAAATCATTCCCGAATAACTGATAACCCTGAAACGCCTCTTGAGGCATTTCCTGTAAATCTTCCGCCTCAATTCTCACACTGGTAATAATATATGCCTTAATCTTCTCCAACCACACCACCTGCTGAGAACTAAACCCCCTTCCTGCTATCCATTGCTGAAACTTTTCCTCAACCGATACCGAGAAAGGTTCTAAAACTTCAGTTTCTCCCATTGCAAAGCGTACCAGAGAAATGATATCAGTCAACAACTTCTGCACTCCTGCACCCCGCACCTTATCCGCTTCCAGTTGCCCGTAAGCTTGCCATAACCTCTCAGGGGTCAAATTCCGGGGGGGACGTGACAGGGCATTTGCTAACTGCTTAATCTGCTCATAAGTAAACTTTCGCTGTCCGTAGGGTTGATTATAAAGGATAGACAGCGCCGTAATTTCATCCTTATTGTCCTGAATAAACTGCCGAAAACTCTCCACCGTCCCCCGTGCCTTATCCCTAGCTGTGGTATCAAAACCCGTTTGTAACACCACATCCTGACTGACATTATCAATAATTTGCTCATTCTTAGTTTTCAATTCTTTGAGCAAATCCCGAAATTGATAATTATCAAAAGGTAGACAAGCTTGATTAATTAAAATTTCTGCTACTTGCTGCTGTTGTTCTACCGTTGGGGATAAAGTATTAAACTGCTGCTGTGCTTGGGTAATTTGTCTATCAGGGTCGAGGGCATCGAGTAAATCTCTAGTAATCTGTTGGATAGACTTACCCTCAGCAACGGTTTGTAATTCCTGCCGTTCATCATCATTCAGTTGTTTTTCTAACTTTACCAACCTGCCCGCCAAAGACAACAGCGTGTCCTCATCTCGCACATCTGCGGCTACATCTTGCAGTAATTTATGAAAAGATATACTACGTTTCCTCTCCAACGGACGGGAATCAGTTTTATCTGATTCACACACCCCCACAACATCGACAATTACAAATTGTTCTTTAACATGATTTCCCGGTGTGACAGCTTGAAAATCAGTCGGGTTAATCGTGCGGGTTCCTCTGCCTTTCATCTGCTCAAAATAAATTCGTGATTTCACATCCCGCATAAATATTAAACATTCCAGAGGTTTTATATCCGTTCCCGTAGAAATCATATCCACTGTCACCACAATACGGGGATTAAAAGAATTGCGGAAACTGGCGATTAAATTTTCAGTTTTCTCCCCGGTGGTGCGGTAGGTAATCTTTTTACAAAACTCATTCCCCTTGCCAAATTCTTCCCGCACAATTCGCACAATATCTTCAGCATGAGAATCATCTTTAGCAAAAATCAAAGTTTTCGGTACTTCGGTTCTATCTGGGAATATCTCGGTAAATAATCGCTGTTTAAAGGTACGAATCACCGTGCGAATTTGGTCAATTGCCACAACAGAACGGTCTAATTCTCTCCCCCCATAGCTTAATTGTTCATCCAACTGCTGCCAACGCACCGCACGGGTTTGACGATTGCGTGTATCAACATAAAACCCTGATTGAATAGTGCTACCCTGTTCAGTAATTTGGGTACGGATGCGGTAAACTTCATACCCCACATTTACCCCATCTGCTACCGCCCGTTCGTGGGGATATTCCATCACTAAGTTCTGATTAAAAAAACCAAATGTTTGCAGAGATGGAGTAGCAGTCAAACCAATCAGAAAAGCATCAAAATATTCTAAAACTTGTCGCCACACATTATAAATTGAACGGTGACATTCATCAGTAATAATAAAATCAAAAGTTTCTAAAGGAATTTTTGAGTTATAAACTACATCCTTAGTTTGTTGGTTTTCTTCTCCCCCACAAAACAAAGATTCTTGCTCATTTTCTGCCTCAAATTCAGCTTCCCCCCGCAACATGGAATAAAGTCGCTGAATTGTGGTAATACAAACTTTATTCACTGGGTCTATGGTATTGGAAGTCAACAACTGCACGTTATAAAGTTCTGTAAACTTCCTCCCATCATCGGGGGTGACATATTGTTTAAACTCTTTTTCGGTTTGTTCTCCTAAGTTCTTTCTATCCACCAAAAATAAAACTCGTTTCGCCCCGGCTATTTTAATCAGCCAATAAATAAAACTAACGGATGTGTAGGTTTTACCAACCCCCGTCGCCATCTGAATTAAGGCTCTAGAGCGATTTTGTTTTAGAGAATTAAATAACCCGCCAATGGCTTCTTTTTGACATTCCCGTAAATCCTCTGTGTCAATTTCCGGTAACAATTGCAACCGTCCTCTGAGGGTGTCAGATTGTCCTAACCATACTTGTAATGTTTCTGGTTTGTGGAAACTAAACACCTTTCTAGAACAAAAATCAGGGTCACGGTTATCTGTAAAACAAGTTTCAACCCCTGTGCTTTCGTAGAGGAAGGGTAAAGGTTTGCGGTGACAGTTTAATTTTTGGGGAAGCTGAAATGAATATTTATCAGATTGATTTTCTACACCACTGAGAGTTGTACCTACTTTTTTCGCTTCAATCACACCCGCAGCTTTGCGATTAATAATTAGCAGGTAATCAGCAAACCCTGACTTGAGGGGATATTCCCGCACAGCAATACCCAAAGCAGCACTGAGATTGATTTGTTTATAGTCTTGAATAATCCAACCTGCATCGGTGAGTAGTTGGTCAATTTTGACTCTGGCTTGTTCCTCTGGGGTCATGACTGATTTATTATGCGGGTATATAAATTGTCATACCTTTTGAGGTAAAAATACAAGTCATATTAGAGGCAATGCGGTTATAGCTAAAAAAGAGGGATAAAAACCGTCCTAAGAGGATGTTTTAAAAGTAGTTGGCTGTAATGTTAAGCACAAGTTGATCCCCCCTAGCCCCCCTTAAAAAGGGGGGAACTAGAATCAAACTCAATACTGCTCGGTTAAGCAAATTCGTGAGCCGAAAACCCTTGTAGAGACATTCCATGAAACGTCTCTACATCCCTTAACCGAAAAGTATTGAAATCAAAGTCCCCCTTTATAAGGGGGATTTAGGGGGATCTAAAACGTTTTGCTACTAAAAAGGGGATTTTTTTATGTAGAAGTCCCTTACCAAATGGTGAATAATTCTCCCAATCCGCTAAACTCAGAAATGCTGCGTTCTTCCTCATCATGTCAGACTCCCAAACTGTTAGTGCTGCTGTTGCGAAACTCTACGATACCTATCCCTTCCCCCCAGAACCTCTACTAGATGAAGCCCCTCCTGGGTACAATTGGCGCTGGAATTGGTTAGCCGCTTACAATTTTTGCACTGGACGCAAACCACCAAAGCAAGATATCCGCATTTTAGATGCTGGTTGTGGTTCCGGTGTGAGTACTGAATATTTAGTACATCTTAACCCTCAAGCCCAGGTGGTAGGAATTGATTTAAGTGCGGGAACTTTAGAGGTAGCCAAAGAGCGCTGTCAACGTTCGGGTGCTGATAGGGTGGAGTTTCATCATCTCAGCTTGTACGATGTGGAACAGCTACCAGGGGAGTTTGATTTAATTAACTGCGTGGGTGTGTTGCATCATTTACCCGACCCTATCCGTGGTATTCAAGCCTTAGCCAAGAAGTTAGCCCCTGGTGGACTAATGCACATTTTTGTCTACGGCGAATTGGGACGCTGGGAAATTCAACTCATGCAAAAGGCGATCGCACTTCTCCAAGGTGACAAAAAAGGCGATTATCGTGATGGGGTACAAGTCGGACGAAAACTATTTTCTTCTTTACCAGAAAATAACCGCATTGTCAAGCGAGACAAAGAACTTTGGTCTTTAGAAAACCATAAGGATGAATGTTTTGCTGATATGTACGTTCATCCGCAGGAGACTGACTACAACATTGAGACGCTGTTTGAATTAATTGATGCTTCTGGCTTGGAGTTTATTGGATTTTCTAATCCTGATTTTTGGCAGTTAGGAAGACTATTAGAGAAAGCACCGGAGTTAATGGAACGGGCGGATGAATTGAGCGATCGCCAGCGTTACCGCCTGATAGAATTACTAAATCCTGAAGTTACCCATTACGAATTTTTCCTCGGTCGTCCCCCCATCACTCAAACCGACTGGTCAGACGAAAAAGTCCTATTGCAAGCCATTCCCGAACTTAACCCCTGTATTGATGGTTTTCCCAGTCAATGTGTATTTAACTACAACTATCAGATTGTCAACTTGTCAGCCACAGAGTTAGAATTTTTACAAAAATGTGATGGACATTTAACCGTGTCTGAAATTTTGGCAACTGTGCAAATCAACTTAAATCAAGTCAAATCACTCCTCGAACAGCAGATAATTTTGTTAACACTGGGTTAATTAAACTACCAAGACTAGGACGCTGATTAGACACTTACCGAAGAGGACAGGCAATAACGATAAACAGGCGAAATTTGAAGAAAGTTGGAACTTGATCTGCGGGAATTTCGGCTTTTTCCCCACTTCCCCACTTACCCCCTCGCCTACCATTTTCCTGTACAGAGCAAGCTTCTACCGTGAGTCTTATCTCGGCAAGAAGTTAATTGTTTTTTTCTAAAGTATTGTTACCTGATCATGATATGATTCAGCTGACTGAATGTGCAGTCATTATAAGTTAGCTGTACTGGTTTCAAGTCTCGTGAGCTTGTCAGAAGATTCAATCGACCCCACTCCGACAACACAACAAGAAACTCAATCTGGTTTTGAAGACACAGAACCAGTTAACGCTTCCATGCAGGAGTTCTATCAACTCTACCAGGAGTTGTTGATAATTACACTTGCCTTAACAGTGACTGTTTTTATCTCTGTGTGGATCGCTTACTCGCTGAACATCGCCCTCAATTATCTATTAGGGGCTTGTGCAGGTGTGCTTTATTTGAGGCTGTTGGCAAAAGACGTTGAGGGTTTAGGTAGAGAGAAACAGGCGCTGAGTAAAACGCGGTTAGCCTTATTAGTAGCTCTGATTTTCCTAGCATCGCGGTGGAATCAACTACAAATTTTACCCATATTCTTGGGATTTCTCACATACAAAGCCACACTCATCTTCTACGTAATTAGGATGGCTTTTGTCTCTGACTAGCCAAAGCTCCGACAACCTGAAAAAGCTGACATAAGCTTTGCGTGAGGAATATCCACACTGCAAAATTGCTCCTCTTCTCCGGGTAATATTGGAGAAATGATTGATATGGAAAGAAAATGCTGAATTTTCTGAATTTCTACTCTCTTCCACTTGCCGAATTGGAAGTGGGTAAACATCTGTACTGGCAAATAGGCAACTTCAAGCTGCACGGTCAGGTGTTTCTCACATCCTGGTTTGTTATTGGTGTGCTAGTGCTAGTTTCCTTAGCCGCCAGCAGTAACATCAAAAGAATTCCCAGTGGGTTACAGAACCTCATGGAATACGCCCTGGAATTCATTCGGGATTTGGCTAAAAACCAAATTGGCGAAAAAGAATATCGCCCTTGGGTGCCTTTTGTTGGCACTTTGTTTTTGTTCATTTTTGTGTCAAATTGGTCAGGGGCGCTGGTTCCTTTCAAGCTGATTCATTTGCCAGAAGGTGAACTAACAGCACCTACAAGCGACATCAATACAACAGTTGCCTTAGCGTTGCTGACATCGCTGGCGTATTTTTACGCTGGATTCAGCAAAAAGGGTTTAGGGTATTTTGGCAACTACGTCCAACCAGTGTCGTTCATGTTGCCCTTCAAGATTATTGAAGACTTTACCAAGCCTCTTTCCCTAAGCTTCCGTTTATTCGGCAACATCTTGGCTGACGAACTTGTAGTAGGTGTACTTGTATTGCTAGTACCCTTGTTTGTACCTCTGCCAGTCATGGCTTTGGGACTATTTACCAGCGCCATCCAAGCACTAATTTTTGCCACCTTAGCTGCGGCTTACATCGGTGAAGCGATGGAAGATCATGGCGAAGAGCATCATGAATGAGGGGCATTAAATACCCTCAAAAGTCATTAGTCGTGAGTCATTGATTGTTTCACAATGATCAAGGGCAAATGGCAACTGACACACCACAACGTCTAAATCCACTCAACTCAGTAAATTAAGGAAAGAATATCATGGACCCATTAGTTGCTGCTGCTTCCGTTCTTGCTGCTGCCCTCGCTGTTGGTTTGGCTGCAATCGGACCTGGTATTGGTCAAGGTAATGCTGCTGGACAAGCTGTAGAAGGTATTGCTCGTCAGCCAGAAGCTGAAGGCAAAATTCGCGGTACATTGCTATTAAGTTTGGCATTCATGGAAGCGCTAACCATCTACGGTCTAGTAGTTGCACTAGTGCTACTGTTTGCTAACCCCTTCGCATAATCAGTACTGAGTGCTGAGTACAAAAAAATAGGAGTTAGGAGTTAGGAGTTAGATATTTAACTCATAACTCATAACTCACCGACTCAGGACTCAGGACTCATATATTAGATAGAAAATAGCAACCATGACACACTGGATTACCTTATTAGCAGTAGAAGAGGTTGCCAAGGAAGGGGGGCTGTTCGATCTAGATGCTACCCTGCCCTTAATGGCAATTCAGTTTCTAGTTTTAGCTTTAGTGTTGAATGCAACACTATACAAGCCACTGGGCAATGCGATTGATGGCCGGAATGATTATATCCGTAACAATCAATTAGAAGCCCAGGAACGCTTGTCAAAAACCGAAAAATTGGCAGAGGAATATGAGCAATCTCTAGCAGGCGCTAGACGACAAGCTCAAACAATCATTGCTGATGCTCAAGCCGAAGCTCAAAAAATCGCGGCTGAGAAAATAGCAGCAGTGCAGAAACAAGCCCAGGCAGAAAAAGAAAAGACTGCTAGTGAAATTGAGCAGCAAAAACAAGCAGCTTTTGCTTCATTGGAGCAACAAGTGGATTCCCTCAGTCGCCAAATACTCGAAAAGCTTTTAGGAGCAGATGTAGTAAGTCGGCGCTAATGAAAATTTAGCTTGGAATCATTAAGTGACATTGTAAAGACGCACTCGCCAAGTAACAGTTGTTGGCGGCGTGGGTCATGTTAAGCCTTGGCAGCGCAATTGTGGACGAAAAATCATGGGGACTTTTTTACTGTTGATGGCGGAAGCCAGCGCCGTCGGAAGTGACTTGGCCGAGGAAGCGGGACATGGTGGTTTTAGTCTAAATACAGATATATTTGACACCAACCTGATTAACCTGGCCATTATTATTACTGTGCTGTTTGTTTTCGGGCGGAAAGTTTTGGGTAAAACCCTGACAACTCGCCGGGATACGATTGAAACAGCAATTAAGAATGCAGAGCAACGTGCTTCTCAAGCTGCACAGCAACTCAAAGAAGCACAGCAAAACTTAGAGCAAGCTCAAGCAAAAGCCGAACAAATCAAACAAGCAGCGCAAGAAAACGCTCAAGCTGCAAGCGAAGCTATCTTGGCGCAGGCTGCTGTAGATATTGAACGCTTGCAAGCAGCAGGAGCGGCTGACTTGAATGCAGACCTAAATAAAGCGATCGCGCAGTTGCAGCAACGGGTAGTTGCTCAGGCATTGCAAAAGGTCGAATCCGAACTAAAAAGCGGCATAGCCGACGATGCTCAACAAATTTTAATTGAACGCAGCATCGCACAATTGGGAGGCGAGGTATGACAAGTAACATAGCAACAGCTGAAATAGCCGCCCCTTATTCACAGGCTCTGTTGTCACTCGCGCAATCAAAAGAATTGACCGAAGAGTTTGGCGAAGATGCTCGGAGTTTGTTAGCACTGCTTTCAGAAAACCAGGATCTACAGAACTTTATTGGCAATCCCTTTATTACGGGTGAGAACAAAAAGGCTCTGATTAGAACAATCCTCGGTGAAAGTGGTAACGCCTACTTACGCAATTTTTTGTTGTTACTGGTAGATAAACGGCGGATAGTTTTTCTAGAACCAGTTTTACAGCAATATTTGGCTTTGTTGCGGCAGTTGAACCAAACCGTATTAGCGGAAGTAATTTCAGCAGTTCCCCTTTCAGAAGCTCAACAGCAAGCTGTAGTCACAAAAGTTCTCGCTATAACTAATGCGCGCGAAGTCGAGCTGCAAACTAAAATAGATAGCGAGTTAATTGGTGGTGTGATCATTAAAGTCGGCTCCCAAGTAATTGACGCTAGTTTACGTGGTCAGTTACGCCGTCTTTCCTTGAGTTTAACTAGTAATTCGTAATTGCAATACTGCTAGAGTTTCCTTGCTGTGCTGATCGTCTGGCAAGGTAACTTGGCAGGGGATGAAATAACTGGAGAATCTGGGAAAACTCTTTCTCCACTCCTGACTAGTTGCGCGATTACTTCTTCCATCTCGAAAGCAAAAAAGATAGACACATGAGTATTTCCATTAGACCTGACGAAATCAGCAGCATTATTCAGCAGCAAATCGAGCAATACGACCAAGAAGTCAAAGTTGCTAACGTTGGTACAGTTCTCCAAGTGGGTGATGGTATCGCCCGCATCTATGGTCTGGAAAAGGCTATGGCTGGGGAACTATTAGAATTTGAAGATGGCACAATTGGCATCGCCCAGAACTTAGAAGAAGACAACGTGGGCGCAGTGCTTATGGGTCAAGGTCTGGACATTCAAGAAGGTAGCTCCGTTACCGCGACTGGTAAAATTGCCCAGGTTCCTGTGGGTGAAGCCATGATCGGACGGGTAGTTGATGCCTTGGGTCGTGCTATCGACGGTAAAGGTGATATTAACACGACAGAAAGTCGTTTGATTGAATCTGCCGCACCTGGTATCATCGCTCGTCGGTCTGTACACGAACCCATGCAAACTGGGATTACAGCTATTGACTCGATGATTCCTGTAGGCCGTGGTCAACGGGAATTGATCATTGGTGACCGTCAAACAGGTAAAACCGCGATCGCCATTGACACCATCATCAACCAAAAAGGTGAAGATGTAGTTTGTGTCTACGTTGCCATTGGTCAAAAAGCATCCACCGTTGCTAACGTGGTGCAAACCCTACAAGAAAAAGGCGCAATGGACTACACAGTAGTCGTTGCCGCTAGTGCCAGTGAACCAGCTACCCTCCAATACCTAGCACCTTACACCGGAGCCAGCATCGCTGAGTACTTTATGTACAAAGGCAAAGCTACCTTGGTGATTTATGATGACCTTTCCAAGCAAGCCCAAGCTTATCGCCAAATGTCCTTGCTGCTACGTCGTCCACCAGGACGGGAAGCATATCCTGGAGATGTATTCTACATTCACTCCCGCTTATTGGAACGCGCCGCTAAGTTAAGTGACGAATTGGGTAAAGGTAGCATGACTGCCCTACCAATCATCGAAACCCAAGCTGGTGACGTTTCGGCATACATCCCCACCAACGTAATTTCTATTACCGACGGTCAAATCTTCCTTTCTTCTGACCTATTCAACGCTGGTATTCGTCCGGCTGTAAACCCTGGTATTTCGGTATCACGTGTGGGTTCGGCGGCGCAAACCAAGGCGATGAAAAAAGTTGCCGGTAAGATTAAATTGGAACTAGCACAATTTGACGACCTGCAAGCCTTCGCCCAATTTGCTTCTGACTTAGACAAAACCACTCAAGACCAATTGGCACGGGGTCAACGGTTACGGGAACTACTTAAGCAGCCACAAAATGCTCCTCTAGCAGTATATGAGCAAGTAGCAATTCTGTATGCGGGTATTAACGGTTACTTGGATGATGTTCCTGTAGAAAAAGTAACTACCTTCACCAAAGGTCTGCGGGAATTCTTAAAAACCGGCAAACCTGAATACAGCCAAGCCGTACAAACCAAGAAGGTTATGGGTGACGAAGAAGAAAAAGCCTTGAAGGAAGCGCTAACTGAATTCAAACAGACCTTCAAAGCAACAGCGTAATTAGTCATTACCCTTCGACTACGCTCAGGGTTAAGTCATTGGTCATTAGTCATTGGGAAAGTCTTAATGGCTATTGACTGTTGACAATTGACAAAGGACTCAGAACTTAAAAATATGGCTAATCTCAAAGCAATTCGCGATCGCATTCAGTCGGTCAAAAACACCAAGAAAATCACAGAAGCCATGCGGCTGGTTGCAGCTGCTAGGGTACGTCGCGCCCAAGAACAGGTAACTGCGACTCGTCCCTTTGCCGACCGCTTGGCAGAAGTCCTGTATGGTTTGCAAACTCGCCTCCGGTTTGAAGATGTAGACCTACCACTACTGAAAAAACGGGAAGTTAAAACAGTTGGGCTGTTGGTAATTTCCGGCGACCGGGGTTTATGTGGCGGTTACAACAGTAACGTCATCCGTCGTGCCGAAAATCGCGCCAAAGAACTGCAAGCAGAAGGCGTAAATTACAAATACGTACTGGTGGGACGTAAAGCCATCCAGTATTTCCAACGTCGTGAACAACCAATTGACGGTACTTATAGCGGCTTAGAGCAAATTCCTACAGCTACAGAAGCTAGAGAAATTGCCGATCAACTACTTTCCTTATTTCTATCGGAAAGTGTGGATCGGATTGAGTTAATCTATACCAAATTCGTCTCCTTGGTTAGCTCCCGGCCTGTAGTGCAAACCCTACTTCCTTTAGATCCTCAAGGTCTAGAAGCAGCAGATGACGAAATTTTCCGCCTAACAACCCGTGGCGGTCAATTTGAAGTGGAACGGCAAAAAGTATCTCCCCCAGTTCGGGCTTTACCCCGTGACATGATTTTTGAGCAAGACCCTGTGCAAATTCTTGATTCTTTACTCCCTCTGTATCTGAGTAATCAGCTATTGCGGGCGTTACAAGAATCAGCAGCCAGTGAACTAGCGGCACGGATGACAGCAATGAACAACGCCAGCGACAACGCCGGTGATTTGATTAAGAGTCTTTCGTTGTCTTACAACAAAGCTAGACAAGCCGCTATTACCCAAGAACTGTTAGAAGTTGTGGGTGGTGCTGAAGCACTAACTTAGGGAATTGCTAATTGTTTAGTAGTGATAAATAGCTAATTGCTAGTTGTATTAAAAATTAGCAATTGGCTATTTTTGATATTTGGGGTTTTTTCTAGGCAAGTTAGTTGCTTCCAGCTATCACCTATCACTTATCTAAAATTGTTGACGGTGCGTTGCGCTACGCGATAACACATCCTACGCTTCATTTGTATTTACAAAGTTATAAATATTTGAGCCTACCTATTTAAAGGATCAAGCCGAAGGAGTTCTATAGCTTCCCCAAATTTTTACACTTTGATAAATTTGCTTGAGTTATACTTTGGTGACAGATCGACAATTGCTTGCTCTGTGAATGAATAGTCAAATAAGAATAGAGGCTATGATGAGGCTGTAGAGTTGATTAAGGAGTAAGTTATTGCCATAAATAAATTAATTTTTACATAGGTTGGTCTTTGCCAGCTATAATCATGATCCAAAATTGGATATGTTGAATTACACAAACATCAGCGGTCTGGATTGCCGCTACCAATGCTGCCCTTGAAAATTGCCAATCGCTGATCACTGCGAACACTATGGAAAATGATGCGGCAACGCTCTACTGCCCAAATGAAGCTTGTCTGGCTGCTAACCCCTTAACTCACAAGTTTTGCCAGCGATGCTCTACACCCCTACCCAAACGTTACCTGTGGGCTGTAGGGGATGGCTTGAGTATGGGTAGCCCTGGAGATGTATTAGCCGATCGCTATTTGGTAATTAGTAAATCTGTGGTTTTAGATCAGAAGCCGGGATTACTACCCCAATCACCTGAATTAGATAATCTACAGGGTATCAAGGCTTATTTAAGACTAATACCTTATAGCTTAAACGTACCACAGGTATATGGCATACTTCCTCTACCTGAAGGACAAGCTTCGGCTACCCTCAACCCAGGGTCTCACAAAGAAATCTTACTTTTAGAACAGCCACCTTTGTTTGCAGATAGTTCAGGACTACAAGTGCAGCTATGTAGCCAGTTAAACATTGCTTGGCGCGATGCGACATCAATGCGTCAACTTAATTGGCTATGGCAGATAGCAAATTTGTGGCAACCTTTGAAGAGTGAAGGAGTGGCTACTAGTTTAATCGATCCTCATATACTCCGGGTAGAAGGATCATTAGTTCGCTTGTTAGAACTACGTTTTGACGCTTCAACAGCCCCAGAATTGCCTCAATTAGGTGCATTTTGGCAAAAATTACAGTCAGAGTCTAAACCAGCTATAGCTGAATTTGTGCGCCAAGTTAGTAACTTTCTAATTCAGGGAAAGATTAGTTCATCGGAAATACTCATTGCAGTTTTAGATCAAGGTCTGGCAGAATTAGGACGCTCACAAACTCCTACTATAAAAATTGTCACTAAAACAGATACTGGGCCGAGTCGTCAGCGTAACGAAGATGCCTGCTACCCTGCCAGTGGCACAGTTTTGAGCAAACCACCACAGCCATCAGCCTTAGCCATTGTCTGTGACGGTATTGGCGGACACCAAGGAGGCAATGTTGCCTCTAATTTAGCGATTGAAACAATTCATCAGCAGATACAGCAACTCACAAAGGTTCCTTATGATCACATTGAACCTTCATTACTGCTGGCTGATTTAGATAATGCCGCAGCAATTGCTAATGACAGAATTAGCCAACGTAATGACAGCGAAAATCGCCAAGCGCGTCAACGGATGGGTACAACCTTAGTGATGGCGTTGCCTATTGCCCACGAAATGTACATTACTCACGTTGGAGATAGTCGTGCCTACTGGATTACACGCCACGGTTGTTATCAGGTGACTCTGGATGATGATGTGGCTTCTCGTGAGGTTCGACTCGGCTATGCGATCTATCGTGAAGCTGTGCAACAGGGCGGTGCTGGTTCTCTGGTGCAGGCTTTAGGAATGAGTCCTAGTAATTCATTACATCCTACTTCCCAGAGGTTTATCCTTGATGAAGATGCGATATTTTTGCTGACTTCAGATGGATTGAGTGATTTTGATCGTGTGGAGGATTATTGGGAAACAGAAATTTTACCAGTTCTTCATGGTGAAGATGATATAGTCCAGGTCGCTGATAAATTGGTGGAACTGGCTAACACCAGAAATGGTCATGATAATGTGACGTTGGCATTATTACACTATAAAGTTAAATATCGCGAACCAGAATCAACTCTCAAAGCAGTTATTCCCGATATTTCCTCGCTGTCACCTGCAATTGCTGTCACTCAAGGGTTGCAACCTACATTACTAGAAGGTAGCCCTAACAAAAAAACGAAAATCATCCCCGAAAATCAGCCCCCTGCAATTGCTAAACTGCCATTAAATTTAATAGTTCCCTTGGTGCTGGTTGTCTTAGCTGGTTCACTAGGATACTTGATGATGCAAATGCGATCGCGTAGCATCTCCCAAGAAGAATCGCCTTCAAGTCTTCTTCCTACTACAACAATACCGCCAACTGTGAATACTCCAGTCACAGAGCCGCTGGAGAATCTTCAGCCTGGATCGGTGATTAGAAGCGACAGTGACGTTACCTTGAACGAAATTAATTTTTCCCCTAATAGTTATTGGGAAGTTATCGATATACAACCAAATCCTCAACCAGCTACAGGCGATTTATTAGTAAATCTACGGCTTTGCTCCACAACTACCGAACCTTTACCGTTAGTAGAAACACAAGCACCGATAAGATTGTCTCAACTGCAAAGTATTGAAGTCTCTGTCTTGCCATCAAACGCAGAAAACCCCTGTAATCCGGTTACTAACCAAACATCTGCACCAAATGATGACATTCCAAGTCAGTCAGATCCTCAATAAACTGGTAAAAACCTGGAATAATACAGTTGACCTCTCCCCGCCATAAATGGACGGGGATTCTAAACTGTTGCTACACGTGAGGCTAAAGCCATCCCGTTTCGCTTTTTAGTTTTGGTTTCCCAGATCCGAAATCTAGTAGCAAGGGTCAAAACTTGCCTACAGACCTTGACTAGACTTAAGCCTAATTGTGTCTCTACTTTGCGGAGTATATTCGCGGCTCCATTTAAATCGGCATTAATGAGTTGTCCTGTACCAGTGCGATACATTCCACGCTGAACTCGCTTCCCTGATGGCTTCCACGTTTCGGGTTTTTCGCCGTAGGTTGGTAGAAAATCACCATCTAAAAAACTAGCCTTGCTGGTGTATGATTCCTCAGTTTCCACAAACTTAATACCAGACTCTTCACACAACTGTTTAATTCGTGCTTTTAATTTAGCAGTAGGTATTTGCACAAAAGATTGTGTTGTCTTACCTAAATTTGCTTCTTGTCGTTGCCCCTGATTCCAGCCAAAAACAACTGTACCAATTTGATGTTTGATGCAGTGGTCAACAACTAATCTTGCCGCCTTGTTTACTGCATCTCGCATCTGTCGGTTACGTTTTTCTGTGATGTGCGCTAATTGCTCATCCCAGTATCCTTGTGGCTTGTCATTTTTCAGAGTTGCAACTCGCTTGTTGTACCACTGGTTGAGAGACTTAATTTTCCGCCCATCGACAATAAAGCTAGTCCCTACGTTCGTTACACAGCTTAACCAATTATTAATTCCTGGGTCGATAGCTAGTGTGTTTTTTGGGTAGACTTCATACTTTGGCGCTGATTCTTTTTCGTAGACCAACTCAACATAAAAACACTGATTTCTCGGCAGGATTCGCAATTCCTTAATATTTTTAAACTGCAAGTTGGTTGGCATGGGAATTGTGAAGCTATCAAGCTTGAACCAGCGTTTTACGGTGTTTCCTAACGGAATCCTGATCTTGTCCCCTGTCAGTCTCAATGCTTGTTTGGGATAAGTCACAAGGGCATAACCGGAGCCTTTTCGATATTTGGGTAGCTGCGGTTTAAAATGCAAGTCACCTTGGCTGTACTTTTTATCTAGCTCTTGGAAAGATTTGAATGATTCAGCAACAGACCTTAATATTTGCTGCGCGGCTTGAGAATGTAGAACCTGATAGTGCTTGTTGCTTTTGTACTCTTTTTCTAAATCGTATTTGCCAATTAACTTTTTGGTTTTGAAATATAGCTGACGAGCATAGTAGATGCCACAGTTAGTTAACTTATGGGATTGAGAACAAATGAATTCAAGTACTGCTTTCATCTCGTGATTCGGATGAATTAGATTTTGTTGACATCCGTACATCAGCCTCACCTCCTTGAGATATACTAACATTAACAATATGCTTGTCTAAGCGTAGAAGAAATCAGCTTTATTTATCTGCTGCTCAAAAAGCTCGGACTATCACTGCTTTGATTGAAGAGTGGATAGATGGTCTTGTTCTTGAAAAAGAAAAACAGACAGCAGGTTAAAACCTGCAAAAGTCGTCTTTCATCCCCGGTATAAAGCACGGAATACGGCACTACGTGCCTGTTCCTCCGTAGCTCATCAGACTCCCGTTAAGTTTTTGTAATAAGCACACAAAAAAATATCAGCAAAAAAATCGTTGTTGAAAATTATTGGTTCTCACTTTTTAGTAGATTGAATCCATGCCATCCCTGAACTTGGCGATCGCCCGTCTTACCAACACTGGCACAGATAACTTCGCCATTTGGGTGGTCAAAGCTCCCTATCCCAGTGGTTATGTTTTACATGACTGTGTATGGCCAGTTGAACTCACTCAAGTTTGGCAAGAATGGCAGCAGATGTTTGCTGGCCATAGTGGTTTAGATATTTTTCCAGACTCAAAGCCACAGTCAGTTCAACCACTTGCCATCGACTTAGTTTCATCTCCTTCAGGACAGACAGCTGGTTACAGTAGTCGTCTGATGCAACACTTGGGCATTAATCTCTGGGGTTGGATATTCGACGGGCCAATTCTTGGTAGTCTCGAACGCAGTCGGGGCATAGCTATGGGACGGTATACACGTTTGCGTTTTCGATTAGAAATTCGCGACCCGGATCTGATTGCTTTGCCTTGGGAAATTATGCAGCGCCAACCAGGGCAATCCGCAATGTCCCTCTCTCCAGATTTGCTATTTAGTCGCACTACCAGCGAAGTTGAACCCCTGCCCTATTTGCGAACCGATCAGGCTTTAAATATTTTATTGGTTTTAGGACATGATCAAAACTTGCAATTGGCAGAAGAAGCCACTATTTTAGAAAAAATTTTGGCAAGTAGCAATTCTCAGGAATATGCTCCCTGTACAGTCAAAACACTCCTGCAACCAACACCACAGGAATTAATTCAAGAGTTAGAAACCGCAGCGTATAATGTTTTCTTTTATGCTGGTCATGGACTACCAGGCCCAGATGGAGGGTTATTCTTTTTGCGACCGGGTATGACACTCAATGGGATTGAATTAGCACAAGTATTAACTCGGAGTGGGTTAAAATTAGCGGTTTTTAATGCTTGTTGGGGCGCACAACCGGCTGCGATTCATCACCAAGCTATTCCCGCTAGCAGTTTGGCAGAAGTGTTGATCCGTCATGGTGTACCTGCGGTTTTAGGAATGCGTGATCAAATTGCTGACCACGAAAGTCACAGTTTTATTCAAACTTTTACTGAGGCTTTGCGATCGCGTAAATCAATTGATGAGGCAGTTGCTGAAGCTAGGCAAGAACTGTTAACACTATATAAGTTCAATCAACTTGCTTGGACTTTGCCTGTTCTTTATCTGCATCCGGATTTTGATGGTGAACTGATTAAAACTTCTGATGAAGGAATTACTGAATTACCAGATAATGTCATCTCCAATATAAATTCCCAGCTTCCTATCGCTTTCTTGCGATCGCTTTCATCAGGAGGACACACTTGGATACTACGATCTGGAGTTACCCGCATCGGTCGTACGAAAGATAATGATGTTGTGATCCCAGAACCTTCGGTTTCTAAGCGTCACGCCGAAATTTTATGTCGTAGTACTCTGACTGGTACTACCTCCGTGAGAACTTATTATTTGCAAGATTTCTCTACCTACGGCACAACTTGGTGTTTAGGTGTTAACGGTTGGCAACAAATCCTCCGTGAGGAAGTTCCCTTAAAATCGGGAATGCAGTTAAAGTTTGGCAGTTCGAGAGGTGAAATTTTGCAGTTTGTGATTGAAGATTCTTAGAGATTGGGACTGGGCTTGCCGTTAGCGTTCGCGAAGCGTCTACCCTGGGAAGAAGCTGACCGAAGAGTAGGGAAATGGGGACTTTTTAAAACTTTTGACTCCTCCACAAGACACTACGCAGTCAGCCCAGCTATGCCCTTCAGGGCTTGAGGAATTTGCTCAGGGTAAATTTTTGACTTTTGCCCTGCGTTACTACGGCAACCGCCAAAGTCTATTTTCAACCTGAGATAAAATTAATTGTTTTGCGGAAATTTAATTTGGGCAGTTGTAGCTTTCAATATTGCTAAATCATTAATCAGGAGACAACAAATGATTGACAAGATTAACGACTCAGACACTTTCAAGGCCTTACAGTCTCAAATAGAATTAGAATTATTAGATACTTTACTAGTTCCAGAGGATGCTACTTATCCTTGGAATCCGGCTGATGATGAATCTGAAGCTTATTTTAGTGAATTAGAACAGCAATTTGCTACGCAGGATTGGCTAGATGCAGAATTAAATACAAAATCGCCAGCTTTTTACGGAAAACTAGATAGTCTTTGGTCTGAGGTTTCAATTAACTCAAATTACAAATGTCAGCCCCATCAGTCTGTTGTAGATAATCTGCAAGTGGCTTTAAATTCAGCTTTTGCTCATAGTGTACCCCCAAGCTGGCTGAATGCGATCGCCCAGAAAGCTGCGGGCGTTTTCGCTTCTCAAGAATCAATGAGCGATCAACTGGTGCAGTGTGTCAAATCTGTATTACCTGCTTGGGGTGTAGATGATCTGTTTGTTTTAACCCGTCCCTTTGCCCATTCGATGCGTAGTAGCGAATCTCTAGAAAGGAACTCGATTATGAATAAAGTTAAAAATCGAGATTGGATCACTTTATCGGAAGTTGAGCAGGCAAAGGTTAGTGTAGCGATCGCTTACTATGCTTTCAAGCAATTAAACAATTCTCAGTCTGAAGACTAATCTGATTTTTTTGTTTTGCTTACAGATGATTCTCGTCTGATGAATTTGAAATTTTTTATTACCTTTTAGACATAAACAGCCTAGAATAATCTAACCATAGAATGATTACCATATCAGCGTCATCTATCTTAAGATATAGAACAAAATTTTCATCGTCTCAATAGTGTTCTTGAAAACGGTAAACAGCGAAATAATAGACAAAAGATATCGACCAAATTTAAATATGCTGTTGCCAAAACCCTTGTAGAGAAGTTCATGGAACGTCTCTACATTATTTATCAGAAATGAGCATTTGTTGATTTTTCAGTTCATTATTTGGGGCTGATAAACCGGGTGGCGAAATTTTGCGATCGCGTTGGTGACAACACCCGTGCTTTCAGAATTGCTGCCATCAAAAAGGCATAAGATAGCACCCCAACCACCACCAAGAGTAAAGCATTGATAGATCCTGTAGCGTTCCACAAAGCATGGAGTGCAGAAGCACTCAGATAACCAATAGAGAGAATTTGCCAACTCATCCGGGGCTTGAGGACAGCCAACCCGATAAAATACCCCATGTAGCCACTGTAAGCCATGTGTCCGGCTACAGAGCCTAAAATCCGCGGAATTAGCAGTTGAAACCCTGCCAATTGCCCCGCCGCCCCTATCCCCACCTGTTGGGTAATTTCTGGTACATATTGTCCCAGAGTTTCCAAGAGAGTGAAACCTATAGCCGAAGCAGTTCCCAGGAGAATACCATCTAAAGGTTCCCAAATGCCGATGCGTTCTCGCCAAGGCGAAGGTAAGCCCCGACCCATGAAATATGCCCCGATTAAAGGTAATGCTTTGAGTAATTCTTCCATCAACCCCGCACCAAAGAACATTCGTACCAGCAATTCCGTAAAGGTGATAGGCTCTTGAGGTGAAGGTAAGTTACCTGGTAAAACAACACGAAACACGAAGATAAATAAATCCAACAGCGGACTCAGCAAAATCAGTGTTGTACTCAATGCTGCGCCCATTAGCACCCACCAAGGCTTCTGTTTACCGCAAAGTTGGTAAACAAAATAGTAAGCAGCTGATGCTATGTAAGTTGCGACTATCACTTGATTCGCGGGAGGATTCCCGACAGTAGCAAACATCAACACGACAAATATTACGGTAAGTATTCCCGGTATTAGGTAAGCTTTACGAGTTAAGTCCTTACCAGTAGAAATAATCGGAAACAGTTGGGTGAAGCTGACCGAATCTGGCTGTTTTAAATAGGTATGACCGTTATTTTTGGAAGCGGATGGTAGTGGTTTGACTTGCTTTGTCATCACTGTGGGCTGAGATATCAAGTCATACTCGAAGATAAATTGCGGCCCATCAGAACCCAGAGAAATGCGATCGCCTGCGTGTAATTCTTGACATTCAAACAAGCATTTTCCGTTTAAAAAAGTGCCATTGGCACTATTTAAATCACAAAGTACCCAGCTAGGTTTGTTATCGGCTGATGAGGAGAGGGGACGAACCACAGCATGACGGCGAGATACCATCCGATACGTCATGGCATCCAAGACAACTTGGCAGGTGGGGTCGCGTCCAATTACTACCTCTTTACTGGTTAGCAGCGAGTAGCGAGATTCTGAACCAAAAGCTGCTACATTACCAGACACTAGCCGCAGAAATGCATTATGTCTTGTGTTTTTGCCTGTCATCTAGTTAGAGTGTCTTTCCAAACAAATTTATGAAAAATATTTTGGCATTAGGACTTAACCTGAGCCACGCCAACAGCAGCATTGCTAAATACACTATAGCTTTACTTACTGCTAAGAAATTTTAAATTTGTAGATTTAAAATTTAAAATTGCCTAACTCATTAATGACAAGCATTCTAGCTAAGAAAATTATTTTCTGTGCTTGATTTGTCAAATATATTAGTTAGACTCTGTGGATGATAAATGCTAGACAATTCCATACACAATAAATGATTAAATATTAGTAGTATATGCAACATTTAGTTAACTGAAAAACTTATAAAAATCTTAACAATTCGCTATTAGTTTTTTTTTACTACTAATTTTTTCTGCATTTTATACAAACTTTTACAGAGACACAGTAATAGAAATATTTTAGTTCATCAGTTCACCTGTTTGACGCTGTGCCGCCAAAAACATTATTGCTTATCTGACCAATAGTTCCTTAATGGTACAAGCCCCCAGATTTATCTGTGGAATCAATCA
>REBL01000055.1 GCA_007692755.1 Nodularia sp. (in: cyanobacteria)
GCTCTCCATCTCACCCATTCGGGATTTTTGGGGTCTTGTGAGGGGGCTTGACCACGGTGTTCTTTTTTGTAGAGAGCTACTGTATAGGCATCGTAGCCTAATTCTGATGGTAAGCCGAAATGATCGTCAAATTGAATGCCGTCAATGTCGTAGTTTCTGACGATTTCAACGATTAAGTCTTGGATAAATTTCTGGACTTCTGGGTTAAAGGGATTCAACCACACGCGATCATGTGTGCCTTCTTTGACAATTTTACTGCCATCGCTGCGACTGGTGAGCCATTGGGGACGATTTTTAGCGAGAAGGGAATCAGCTGGAGCCATGAAGCCAAATTCAAACCAGGGAATCACTTTTAAGCCTTTTTTATGTCCCTCGGTGACAACTTCTTTGAGCATATCTCGCCCTTGTAATCCGGGTTCGGGATCGAGCGATCGCCCAATGACTTTGGCTGCAACTTGGCTAGGATATAATGTATATCCCCAATTCCACACTACAGGGTAGACGGTGTTGAAGTTTAAGTCATCTAAGCGTTGCAAGGCATTTTTCAGGCGATCGCGTTCAAATAAGACGTTACTATCAATATTGGTTAACCACACGCCTCTTAATTCTGGTCTCGTTGTAGTTTGAGCGTTCAGGGGAAGCGATAGCATAACTGTAGCGATCATACTCAAGGAAACTATCACGGCAAACCAGGTTGACTTTTGATTGTGAAAAAATTTTCCCCCAATCAACTCCCTACACCATTTGAAATATTTTTTCATAACTTGCTACAGACAGGCTAAAACATGATTCATGACCAGTCTATTTAGACATAAGTTGCGTTACTTTTTGCAAGTTAGAACACAGAGTTTTTTTCGTAAACTTTTGTAATATTTGTCTAAGTACTGTTCGCCCATTCAATGGACTTGAGTGTATGGGTTGATCTGCGATCGCTCCGTATAGTTTTTGTAAAAATTAAGGAACAAATAATCAGAATACTAGCGTCTAGTGAAGTAATAATGAATATGAGCATTTACCTATGAAGACTACTTTGACAAAGTACAGTATTACCTATCAAGCTCGAATGATCACCGCTTTGATTTTGACTGGTATTTTATCTGTAGGTGGTGGGTTGACAATTATTAAAAGTGCCACTGCTGAGTCTATAAATTTTACAGCAAAAACCAACAATGAAGTATTAGCAAGGAACCACAGACACCGCTTACCACCTCAAGTAGCTAATGCAGTGCTGCGAGATGTAGCCCGGAGAGAAAGGATTCAAAATAGAGACCTAAAAATTATTGATTATCGTCAACAAACTTGGAACAATGGTTGTTTAGAATTGCCCCAACCCGGTGAAATTTGCACCCAAGCCTTAGTTCCTGGTTGGCGCGTTGTCGTATCTAATAACAAACAAAACTGGATATATCACACCAATGAAAACGGGCGTTCTTTACGGTTAGCTTCAGCAAATACACTTACAAATCCATCCAGAAATCTACCTGAATCTGTAAAAAATGCGGTTTTCCAAGCCGCCTCGCAACGTTTACAAGTACCAACTTCTGGGCTAAAGGTGATTGAAGCTCAACAGCAAACTTGGAATAATGGCTGTTTAAACTTAGCAGGCCCTGATGAATTTTGTACTCAAGCTTTAGTTGACGGTTGGCGAGTAACTGTTGGTGCGGCTAATCAAACTTTGGTGTATCACACGAATCAAACGGGTTCCGCAATCAGGCTGAATGAACAAGCTAGTAACATTGCGAATAACCAATTACCCAAATCAATTAGCGATGCAGTTTTACGGGATGCATCCCAACGAGCCAGAAGCAAGATGGCGGTGAGTACCAGAAACATTACTCAAGCAGAAAAAGTAGTTTGGACTAACGGTTGTTTAGATTTAGGCGGTCAGATTTGTACCCTTGCACTGGTTCCGGGCTGGCGGGTGACTGTCGCGATCGCGCAGGAAAGATTTGTCTATCACACTGATGAAAATTCTCTGGTTAAGTTTAACGCCGCCGCCAGTCAGGTTGTTGGTAATCCTGGAAATGTTATTACCTGGAATCGGATTGTTACCAGCACCCAAAGATAATTAAACATCTGGGACAAAGAACGTCGGGACGTTGTATGCAACTTCTCTACAAGGGTTTACCTGGGAACGACTTGACTTTTTATTGGCCTGAAAGTTAAAACTACAGTTTATCTATCGGGATATAGTTGTATATTGGAGGAATTGATGATATGATATTGTTTATATAAATACTTCTAAAGATAGATGAGTAATCAAAGCGATCGCTCACACCATAGTTGGGTAAAATCTGATCATCCGACAAAGCCAGAGTTAAAACTGCAACAACAGCGACAGAAAGAGCCGATGTTTTACTATTTTGCTTATGGCTCTTGTATGTGTCCGGTAGATTTAAAGCGATCGCTTGGTGAAAGCACTCATCCTTATATTATCGGCCCGGCAATTTTAAAGAATTATCGCTTAGGGTTCTATTCCTATTCTCCCACTCGTCACTGTGGGGTTTTGGATGTGTTACCAGATCCCAGCGCCAGTGTCAAAGGTGTACTGTATCGACTACCTTGGCGATTGAGTGTATATCTGGATCAACGCGAAGGTGTTTCCCAAAGTTTATATCGTCGGGAAGCCGTAGATATTCATTGCCAAAATCAGGTATACAAAGAAGCGCGGACTTATGTAGTAGTTAACAAGCTCACAGAAGAACTCGCGCCCAATGACTGGTATTTTAATGTTGTCCTGCGGGGTGCTGTTACCTGTGGACTACCAGAGGAATATTGCTGGCATTTATTTGATCATATGTACAAATTACAACAGCGTCATCAAGAACAGCAAACTGTGCAATCATTTGAAAAACCGCTACGACAACTCAGCCCTAGCACCGCTATGAAGGCGGAAGTCAAAAAGCTGGTTATATAGGTTAGGTTATATCACGGTGCTGTACTAGCCAATTTCCACCAGCGAGGAGAAAAATTATATCAAGTCCGGTTGAATACTTAAGAAACGCAAAAACCTGCCAAACCTTTGCTTTATCTCCCCTCCTCGCTTGCGGGGAGGGGTTGGGGGTGGGGTGACATGATATCAGAGACTAATTAAAAAACCTCAAACCGTTTCCAGCTTGAGGTTTTTGAGACTATGACCTTTTTAACTTCCAGTATTTAGGAGAGAAAAGGTTTAATCTAGATTATTTAGTAGCTGTTACGGAAATTACCGCCACCGCCACCACGGTTACCACCAAAGGAACCTCTATCTTCTCTGGGTTTCGCCTTATTTACTTTCAGGTCGCGTCCCATCCATTCAGCGCCATCGAGAGCTTCGATAGCTGCTGTTTCTTCTTCATCTGTACCCATTTCTACAAATCCAAAACCGCGCAGTTGTCCTGTTTCACGGTTAGTAGGTAGCTGTACGCGCTTTACAGAACCATATTCTGCAAACACAGCACTAAGAGTGTCTTGTGTAACTTCGTAAGATAGATTGCCTACGTAAACTGACATAGATTTTCTCCAAAATCGTAAGAGTGTAGAGATTTCGATTTCGGGGAAAAGTCTGTAAATACCAAAAGGAAGAAGCCTGTCAATACTAAAAACAAAAGCTGATCGCCGAATAAATTCTCACCCCCCCACTATGACACAAGGGACAAGTATCGGGGGGAATTAATAAATATTGTTATGAAAAGTCACACAAGCAATTCATAATTAAGTATGACATATCTAGGCGATCGCGCGTTAACTTTTTTGGGAAAATGGCTGGTATTTGTAGAGCCAATGGGAAAAATCCTGATTATTGCTCGTTTGCCCAGATGTCTGAGCCTGGGTTTGGTAATAGCGCATTTCACCTAAAGCGCTGCGGGCTTGAATAATTTTTGTCCTTTCCATGCGGCTATTTTCGTAGCTACTTAGTGCCTCTGCTAAACTAGACCCTTGAGCAAAACATTGTTGTAGCGCCTGTGCATCCTCAAAAGTCGTATTAGCACCTTGAGCCATAGCCGGAGCCATTGGATGAGCCGCATCGCCTAAAAGTGTTACTCTGCCTTGACTCCAGGAATTTAAAGGCGGGCGATCGCATATTGGCCCCTCCCAAATTTGCTCGGCTGGTGTCGCTGCTACCACCGCCCGAAAAGATTCCCCCCAGCCAGTTAATTCATCCAGAATCCGAGACTTAACTTGATCAGCATTCTCAGAAAGAGCGTAATCAGGCGATAACTTGCGGCTAATCCAACTCGTATATCCCCCGCCTACATTCAGCAGATACATGAATTTTTGCTCACCTTTAATAAAAACTAGATCATAATCATTAAATAGCTCATGCTCATACTCAATCACAGCCCGCCAACACATACTACCGATATAATTAGGCTCACCCTCTCCTGTTAAAGTTTCTCTAATCACAGAGTTGACACCATCAGCACCAATCAGCAAATCTGCATATACAGTTTTGTTACCATCAAAATAAATTTCCACACCACTGTCATCTTGCTGAAAACCAATACAATGATGATTCAGATGAATAATTTCCGATGGTAAACGAGATGCTAGAGTTTGCTGCAAACGCCACCACCAGACAGTTAATAGCGGCTGTCCGTATTTCTCTAAAAAGCTGCTTGCACTAGCTCGAATAGTTTCTCCAGTATGACTTTTTAACACTGTTTGATGAACTGGACACCCTGAACTTGTGAGTTCCGCCACTACTCCCGGTGCGATCGCCTCCAAAGCATTCAAGCCATTAGGAGACAATCCTAAACCAGTCCCAGCCGGACGAAATTCCTTAGCCTTTTCATATACTTGAACATCAAACCCCTGATTTCTTAGTGCTATAGCAGCAGCCAAACCACCAGGTCCAGCACCGATGATCGCAACTTTACCTAATTTTAAAACTTGCATAATTATAAAACAATCAAATACTCTCTTAACCTCTTTCTCTCCGCGCCTCTGCGCCTCTGCGTGAGAAAAATATTCATATATTAATTAACAATTCCGTAAAAAATCACAACCTAAAGAGAGATAATAAATAGAAACTTAGCAAATAACTTAAACATGGAAGCAGACATATCGCTAAATATCAATAAAGTCTCCTACTCCCTCAAACTAGAACCTCGTGTCACCTTACTCGATGCATTGCGGGAAAAACTGGGTCTAATGGGGACTAAAAAAGTGTGCGATCGCGGTGAATGTGGCGCTTGTACTGTATTAGTGAATAATCGGCGGATTAACTCTTGTATGACCTTAGCAATCATGCATAGCGGCTCAGAAATTACCACAATTGAAGGATTAACCACAGATGGCGAACTCCACCCCATGCAAACAGCCTTTATCAGCCATGATGCTTTTCAATGTGGTTACTGCACATCAGGTCAAATTGTATCTGCCGTAGGGATGATATTAGAGGAAAAACCCAAATCTGAGACAGAAATTAAAGAACGAATGAGCGGTAACTTGTGCCGTTGTGGAGCGTATCCTCATATTGTGGCAGCGATTAGTGATGTATTAGAGGGTATGGAAGATGCAGCCATTTAGTTATGCTCAAGTTACTTCAGAAACAGATGCGATCGCCTCATTAAATCAAGATGAAAATGCTGTATTTATTGCAGGTGGCACAGATTTATTAGGATTAATGAAAGATGGTGTACAAGGTGCAAATAAATTAGTTGATATTAATAATTTACCCTTAGCAGAAATTGAATTTACTGCGAATCATCTGCGGATTGGTGCAGTTTCTCGGCTGAGTGATGTCGCCTCTCATCGAAAAATTCAAGAAAATTATCCAGTCATTACTCAAGCCTTACAACAAAGCGCTTCCCCGCAATTGCGAAATATGGCAACTGTGGGCGGTAATTTGTTGCAACGAGTGCGCTGTGGTTATTTTCGTGACCCAGCTTTTCCTTGTAATAAACGTACCCCAGGCATCGGCTGTGCGGCAATTACAGGTTATAACCGAATGCACGCAATTTTTGGTGCTAGTGAACATTGTATTGCTGTACATCCGTCAGATTTAGCAGTAGCTTTAACAGCTTTAGATGCAGTAATTTGGATTCAAGGAATCGAAACAGAACGGCGAGTTTCTATTCATGATTTTTATCTTTTACCCGGTGAAACACCAGATAAAGAAACAAGATTACAGCCTGGGGAATTAATTGTGGCGATTGAAATTCCCGATTATTTATATAATAAACAATCCCATTATCTGAAAGTTAGGGATCGAACGAGTTATGAATTTGCTTTGGTTTCTGTAGCGGTGGCTTTAGAGGTAGAAGAGAAGATAATTAAATCTGCACACATAGCTTTGGGAGGAGTCGCGCCTAAACCTTGGCGGGCTTGGGAAACGGAAAAGTTACTGCAAGGCAAAGAAGTTAATGCAGCTACCTTTAGAGATGCGGCTATTGCTACTGTCCAAGAAGCGAAACCGCAACAACATAATGAATTCAAAATTGAATTAGTCAAACGGGCTTTAGTCCGCGCCCTGTCAGTTGTCGCCGCAAAATCATGAATAAAATACTTGGTAAACCACTGGATCGAGTTGATGGTAAGCTGAAAGTTACGGGAAAAGCACCATATACAGCGGATATATCTGTAGAGAATCTGGCTTATGGCGTGATTTTTCAGAGTACAATTTCTCAGGGTAAAGTTATAGAAATAGAGACAAGCAACGCCGCAGCCTGTCCTGGTGTTTTAGATATTATTACTTACAAAGAAACACCAACTTTAGTCAAAATCCCCTTTTTTCCTACTAAAGAAAATTTGCCCAGTGAGGATGATGACAATATTTACTACAACGGTCAACACCTGGGAATTGTGATTGCGGAAACGTTAGAAAAAGCTGAATATGCTGCCTCTTTGGTAAAAATTACTTACGAAGAAACAGCACCGACAATTACAATGGCGCAAGCAGATATGTTTGAGCCAGAATCTATCTTTTTTGGGATTATGCCCGGTAAAATCACTAGGGGAGATATTGCAGAGGGGAAATCTCAAGCAGAAGTATTGGTGGAAAAAGTTTACACCACCCCAACAGAACATCATAATCCCTTAGAAACTTCTGCAACTCTAGCGATGTGGGAGGGGGAAAATTTAACTCTGTATGAAACCACGCAAGGAATTTCCGCCACTCAAAGGTCAATTGCAGCTGTATTGGATATTCCCCAAGAAAATGTGCGGGTGATTTCGCAATATTTAGGGGGTGGATTTGGCTGTAAAGCTTTGCTGAGGTCTCATACTATTTTGACAGCGATCGCAGCTCGTCAAGTCCAGCGACCAGTTAAAGTAGTATTAACGCGATCGCAAATGTACACCGCTTGCGGCTACAGATCCCAAACTTTACAAAATCTCACCCTGGGCGCAACCAAATCAGGTCAACTCACTTTAATTAATCACATTGGGACTTCCTTAACTTCCCTATTTGATGACTTTGTGGAACCAGTTGGTGCGCCCACCACAATGATGTATGCTTGTCCTCATTTGCAAATTAAGTACCGTTTAGGGCGGGTGAATACTATTACACCTACCTTTATGCGTGCGCCGGGAGAAGCACCGGGAATGTTTGCTTTAGAATCAGCAATGGATGAATTAGCGATCGCCCTCAATATTGACCCTATAGAATTGCGATTACAAAACCATGCTGATATCGACCCCCAAACCGGATTACCTTGGTCAAGTAAATCCCTGAAACAATGTTATGAACAGGGCGCACAGCTTTTTGGTTGGTCATTACGCAATCCCATTCCTCGTTCGATGCATGATGGTGATTTTTTAATTGGTTGGGGAATGGCCAGTGCAACATTTCCCTCCAACTCTGGGAAGTCATCTGTAAAAGTAGAAATCTTTGCCAATGGAGAAGTGCAAGTAAAAACTGGTACTCAAGACTTGGGTACAGGTACATATACAGTTATGACGCAAGTAGCAGCTGAAGCCTTGGGCGTATCCAGTCAGCAGGTAAAGTTTGAACTAGGAGATAGCAACTTACCCAACGCCCCCATAACAGGGAACTCTATGACAGTAGGTAGCGTTTCCCCAGCCGTACACCAAGCCGCCAACGCCGCCAAACAGAGAATGATCCAAATGGCGATCGCTGATGTAAATTCCCCTATATATGGGACACCAGCCACAGATATTACCGTGGAATCAGGAGAAATATACTCCCCCCAAAACCCCACCCAGAAAGATAGTTACAGCGAAATTTTGCGCCGTCATCATTTAGCCAGCTTAGAAGTTACCGAAGAAACCGCACCCAATCCCGAAAGTAAAAAATACTCCAAACACTCCTTTGGGGCGATTTTTGTAGAAATTGCCATTGATGAACTATTAGGAGAAATCAAAGTTAGACGTTGTGTAGGAGTTTATAGCGTCGGGAAAATACTCAACAGCAAAACAGCCCGCAGTCAAGTTATCGGGGGAATTACCTGGGGAATCGGTATGGCCTTAATGGAAAAAACCGTCATGGATGCTGAACAAGGCAGAATAGTGAATAGAAACCTTTCCGACTACCTAATTCCCGTACATACAGACATCCCCAAAATGGAAGTGCAATTTGTCGAAGAAACAGACCCTCACGTCAACACACTAGGAACCAAAAGCCTCGGAGAACTGCCCATAGTCGGAGTAGCAGCTGCGATCGCTAACGCAGTCTATCATGCCACAGGTAAACGCATTCGTGACCTCCCCATTACCCCAGACAAACTGCTTTAAAATCCTTCTCCCTTCTTTTCTTTCCTTCTTCGTGAACTTCGCGTCCTTTGCGGTTCGTTCATCCATTAAATTAGAAATAGGGACTAAAAAAACAAACAGATGAACCCCATCGCCTTGAATCTTGCATCTATCATCGAAGAAAAAGACATCTATCCTTGGGAAAAACTCCCACTCAGCCAGCAAAAACAAATCCAACAAGCGATCGCATCGGCAAAACCACCCAATTGTATCGTCTATCCCCGCACCCAAACCCAACTAGCAGCAGTCATCGCCGAGGCGCACCGTCAAAATTGGCGCGTCCTTCCCTGCGGAAAAACCAGTAAAATCAACTGGGGTGGTTTAGTCAAAAGCGCTGATATCGTAGTTAGCACAGAACACATCAATCAACTAATCCAACACGCCGTAGGTGATTTAACCGTCACAGTCGAAGCCGGGATGCAGTTTTCCCATCTCCAGGCAATTTTAGCAAAATCGCGGCAATTTCTCGCCCTTGACCCCAGTAAACCCGAATTAGCCACAATTGGCGGTATAGTCGCCACAGCTGATACCAATTCCCTCAGACAACGTTATGGTAGTGTCCGCGACCAGCTACTAGGTATTACTTTCGTCCGTGCTGATGGACAAATTGCCAAAGCTGGAGGGCGCGTTGTGAAAAATGTTGCCGG
>REBL01000133.1 GCA_007692755.1 Nodularia sp. (in: cyanobacteria)
ATCATATTGAAATTGAAAAAGATTACGACGAAGACCTGGGGCTAGAATTTGCCACAGCCCTATTTGATGGGTTAATTCAATGTAATAACCGTTGTCCATTTTGTTTTATTGACCAGCAGCCACCAGGTAAGCGTTCTAGCTTGTACTTAAAAGACGATGATTACCGTCTGAGCTTTTTATATGGTTCTTACTTAACTCTGACCAATCTGTCAGCTAGAGAATGGCAGCGGATTGAACAAATGCGCCTGTCTCCCTTGTTTGTTTCTGTTCATGCGACGGAACCAGACATCAGAATTAGACTGCTAAAAAATCAGCGTGCAGGAGAAATTCTGTCACAAATTAAATGGTTCCAAGACCGAAGACTGCAAATTCACGCCCAAGTCGTTGTTTGTCCTGGTATAAACGATGGTCAACACCTGGAACAAACCCTGAAGGATTTAGCGTCATTCCATAATGGTGATGTACCTGCTGTGGCATCAGTCGCAGTAGTTCCAGTGGGCTTGACCCGGTTTCGCCCACAATTCGATGAACTTATCCCCGTAACCAGGGAAAAAGCTCAAGAAGTGATTTCCCAAGTGCAAACAATATCCCAGCAATTTCGCCAACAATTCGGTTCTGGCTTTGCTTGGTTAGCCGATGAGTGGTTTTTGATTGCCGGCGAGGAACTGCCCAGTGAAGCTGAATATGAAGAATATCCGCAAATTGATAACGGTGTGGGTTCCATTCGTTTATTTATTAAACAATTTGCGTCTACTGCCGCAGAATTACTACCGCCAAAGCTTAATCATCCCAAGAAACTAACTTGGGTAGTTGGTAATGCTGTAGAACAAGCATTTCAACCCATTTTACATCGCTTAAATGCTGTTGAAGGTTTAGAAGTGAATATGCAGGCTTTATCTAGTGATTATTGGGGACAAAATATTAGTGTCACTGGGTTAATTACAGGTCATGATCTACTTTTAAATCTCCCAGGTGAAGATTTGGGCGATGGAATATTGCTGCCAAAAGTGATGCTAAAAAATGGCGAATTAGTATTTTTAGATGATATGAGTGTTGCCGAAGTAGCTGACCAACTCAATACAGAAATATTCCCAGTTTCTGGTATTGAAGAATTAATTAAAGCTTGTATTACTGAAGTAGCTCCCGTTTAGTTAGAAAATATCAATTGTTTTTCAGAGGTAATTTTTAGGCGTTTTAAATGAGCAATGAAAATAATAATTTGTGAATAATAAACTTAGGAGTGAGTAGTGAAGAATCAGAATAAGTGCCATAACAAAATTAAAAAAGCTGGATTCTTCATTTTTACTTTTAAACTTTTAATTTTTAATTGCTTTGGTATTGCGCCCGCAACGGCGACGACTGGGGAACCTGTATTAAGTGTGGTACATAGCCAAGAAAATCAGCAGCAATGGGCAGAAATTACCCAGCGTTTGCAAGCCATAAATGTGAACTATTGCGTTATTCCCATAGCTAATGTCAGGAGTGCCGCAGACTGGGGCGATCGCCGGGTATTATTTTTGCCTAATGTTGAAAGATTAACACCAGTTCAAGCGATCGCTCTACAGGAATGGATGGGTAAGGGCGGAAACGTCATTGCTAGCGGCCCTGTAGGTAGTTTGTCAGATCCAGGCGTGCGTCAGTTAATGCGATCGCTCTTGGGCGGTTATTGGGGTTTCAGTCTCAATCAGACCCAACAGATACAACCCTCAAAAACTCAAAAGAATCATCAATGGACAAACCAAAATGGACTTTTCGGTCAAGTACATGGCGGTGTTTTAATTCCTAACAACGTTACCAGTCAAGCTGCTGCTGTCTGGAATTCCCCAGATAATTCCGCCGCAGTGGTGACCACAGAGCGTTCTACCTTCTTAGGTTGGCGTTGGGGAACAAATACAGCCTCAGCAGCAGATTTAGATAGCAACTGGTTAAAAGCTGCCCTGACACGCCATACCTCCAGGTCGTCACAACGTCAGAACAAAATAGCCGGAGGTTCCCCAGCCTGCTCGACATCAGTAGCAGCCGCGCCCTCATCCCCAATCCCAATCCCGACTCCCCACTCCCCACTCCCCACACCCCACTCCCCACTCCTCCTGCCGACGAACTCGATCAACTCCAACAAGCAATACCCTGGAATGTTTCACCCAACTCCAATGCACCAATTAGTCGTAATGAAGCGATCGCGCTTCAACAAGAGCTAGAAAGTCTAATTGGTCGGGTAGAAAGCGCCCATCTAGCGGCATCAGCCTATGCGAATGGCGTTGGTGAAGTCATAACTAGTAACCCATCTCTCAAGGGACAACAGGCGCAAGTAGCATCCAGCAGAGCCGGAGTTCTGGACAAAGAGCAAGCCATATCACAGGCCAGAGTAGTTGTCAATAAATTACCTCAATTGATTGCCCAAAAAAACTACGCTTTAGCTCGCCAACAGTGGCTAACAACCAAGGCAAATTTATGGAAACAGTTTCCTGTAAATAGCAGATTAGCTCAAGCTGAAATTCGGGCTGTATGGTTAGACCGGGGAACAATTGTAAAAGCAGGTAGCGAAAAAGAACTAGCCAAAATTTTTGATCGGTTAGCCAAGTCGGGAATTAACACCGTCTTTTTTGAAACTGTCAACGCTGGTTATACTATTTATCCCAGCCAAGTTGCACCCCAAGCCAACCCATTAATTCGGGGTTGGGACCCCTTGGCGGCTGGGGTAAAATTAGCCCACGCACGGGGAATGGAGTTACACGCTTGGGTTTGGGTTTTTGCGGCTGGTAACCAGATGCACAATCAGCTGATTAATGCCCATCCTAATTATCCTGGCCCAGTGTTAGCGGCGAATCCTGATTGGGCCAACTATGATCACCAGGGTAAGACAATTCCCACTGGACAAACTAAACCATTCTACGACCCAGCTAATCCGGAATTACGGCAGTATTTACTCAAGTTGTATGAAGAAATTGTGACTCGCTATCAAGTAGATGGTGTGCAACTCGACTACATTCGCTATCCCTTTCAAGACCCTCAGGCTGGACGCAGTTATGGTTATGGTAAAGCCGCAAGAGCGCAGTTTCAACAATTGCATGGCGTAGACCCAGTAAATATTTCTCCTAGTCAACGGGACTTGTGGCAAAAGTGGACAGCATTTCGGACAGAACAAATTGATAGCTTTGTCACCCAAGTGACGCAGCAATTACGCAAAAAGCGTCCCGATTTGATTTTTTCCGTGGCAGTATTTCCTCTCCCGGAAATAGAACGCATTCAAAAACTCCAACAAAACTGGGAAGTTTGGGCGAGGCGAGGAGATATAGATTTAATTGTGCCAATGACTTATGCTCAAGACACTTCTCGTTTTCAACGACTAGCCCAACCCTGGATAGCTTCGAGAAAATTAGGTTCTACCTTATTGTTGCCAGGGATTCGCTTGCTTTCTCTGCCCAATGTGGGTGCATTTGACCAACTGCAACTGATTAGAGATTTACCAGTCAGTGGTTATGCACTTTTTGCAGCAGAGAATTTTAATCATGATTTAGAGAAAATCTTTACTAATACCCAAGGACAGGTTTCATCCAGAACTAATGAACCTATTCCTCACCGCCAGCCTTTTAAAGCTGCTGCTGTCCGTTACACTGCATTACAAGGTGAATGGCAGTTAGTTCTGCAAAACGACCAACTCCAAATTTCTACTGCCACAATTTCTGATTTTAATCAGCAGGTAAAAATTGTACAAGGCGCTTTAAATCAGCTAGCAGTTTCACCTTCTGCTGCTAATTTAATCGCTGCAAGAGCTACATTAACTCGATTTCAGTCTCAGTTTCAGATATGGATGCGCCAACAAGCTACGGATAATCCCTACCAAGTCAAAGCCTGGGAAAATCGCCTTGCAACTATAGAAAGGCTATTGCGTTATGGCGAACGACGGGCGGAATGGCGTTAATTTATTGGTATAAATGCGATTCATCACGTTTTTACACAATTAGAAACATCTGATCCACATTTATTTTCATTTGGTAGTGGACTGACAAGCCTAAAATAGTGCATTAAAAGTAGGTTGGGTTAAGCGCAGCGCAACCCAACGCGACCAATGATTTGGGTTTGGTTACGTCAACTTAACCTACAATTTTTGCATCATTTTAAGCTTGCCACGCCACTAAAAAAAAGTATTTGGAGTAATTTAATCATTTGTGAGGGAATATGGGGAAAAACTAAATTTCAATACCCCACGCCCAACGCCTCATATTTTTAGTGTTGCTTCATACAAAAATTATAGTAAATTTACATAAGTTTGAATTCAGAGATTATTATTCATTTTGGAGCAAAATATTAGAAGATTCTCGTATAAATAGCCTGCTTTAATTAACTATTTTTTGATCATAGCTATCATAATCATCTATGCAAGATTTACCTCAACTTCCCTTGCTACGGTGTTTAAAGTCAATGATTGACTTTGATCCAGTCAAGGTAGATCCAGAAACATCAATCTCAGACGCAGTATTGCTGATGGCACATCATGGCGTAAATATCTTGGTTGTGTCAGTCTCACAGGTAATCGGATGGTTGACGCAGAATGATGTGATGCAGCTTTTAGCTTCAGGGGTTGACTTAAAAACAACCACAATTTCTGAAGTTATGCACGCGATAAAAATTACCCTCAAACTTGCGGAATTTAAAAGTATGGCAACTGTACTTTCACGGTTGCAGCAGCATAAATGGGATATTTTGCCAGTTATAGATGAGCATGGTCAACTTGTGGGGACAGTAACTCCAGCAAGTATTTGTCAAGCCTTAGCAAAATCAGATGAGGAAACTCAAGGCGAATATTTACAAACCCCAGCAGCACGATTGCGTTTGCTAGAGTCTGCAATGCTAAATGTCAACGACGCTATTTTGATTGCTGAAGCTGATGCGTTAGAGGAACCATTTGATCCGCGAATAGTTTATGTGAATGCAGGCTTTACCAAAATCACTGGCTACACCGCAGCTGAAGTGATTGGTAAAACACCGCGGATTCTCCAGGGTGAACTAATAGACCGCAACTCATTACTCGTTTTAAATGATTTATTATCAGGCAAGAATTTCACCACAGAATTTCGCATTGTCAGGTCTAGCGGTGAGGTGCGTTGGATTTCTGCAAAAACCTTGCCTGTAAATCATGAAAAAGGAGAAGTTTACCGTTTTGCTGGGATTGCTGAAGATATTACCGAACTTAAACAAACACAAGCAGCCCTCTCTCAGGTAAACCAAGAGCTAGAAATGCGTGTGGCTGAAAGAACCATCGCTTTAACTCAAGTCAATCAACAGCTAGTATCTGAAATTACCGAACGCCAAATGAGCGAAGAACGCTTTCGCTTTTTGGCAGAATCTATCCCGCAACAAGTATGGATTGCTCAAGCTAACGGTGAGCTTGAGTATGTTAATCAACGCACTATTAACTACTTTGTGTGCAGTTCAGCACAACTGCTAGGGGTAGAATGGCAGCAATGGATACATCCTGATGATTTGTCAGCTACTCTGTCTCGATGGCAGCAATCTCTCACCACTGGACAACCTCATGAAGATGAATTTCGTTGCCTCCGAGGAAGTGATCAAACCTATCGCTGGCATTTAATCCGTGCTTTGCCTATGCGTAATTCACAAGGTAAAATCGTTAATTGGTTCGGTACAAATACTGATATTGACGATCACGCATCCACAGAAATTATGCTGCGGAAAACACAACAACAGTTACAGGCAATTTTAGATAACTCTCCGGCAGTGATTTATCTAGTAGATACTAATGGTAAAAACTTACTGGTTAATCGCAAATATGAACAGCTATTAAACCTCACTCAAGACCAAATCATCGGCAAAAGTTTGTATGAGCTTTGGCATGATGATATTGCTGATGTATTTGCTGTGAATAACCATCAAGTGATTGCAGATGGTGTGGCCATAGAAACAGAAGAACTCGTTCCTCATGAGGATGGTTTACACACCTACTTGTCTATCAAATTTCCTTTAAAAAATGCCGATGGCCTTCCTTATGCGATTGGGGGCATTTCTACTGATATTACACAACGCAAGCAGACAGAAGAAGGTTTAAGATTACGTAATCGCGCGATCGCTGCCAGTAGTAATGGGATTATTATTGCTGATGCTAGTCTTCCCAACAAACCTATTCTCTATGTTAATCCTGCTTTTGAGCGCATGACTGGGTACTGTGCGGCAGAGGTGATTGGCAGAAACTTTTGTTCGTTCCCAAGTGCTGATATTAATCAATCTGGTTTACAAGCACTCTCTGCTGCTATGCAAGCTGGAACAGACTGTACTCTGACTTTACGCAACTACCGTAAAGATGGCAGCCTCTTCTGGAACGAGTTAAATGTTTCTCCAGTTTATGATCTTGCTGGTAAACTCACCCACTACATCGCCATCCAAACAAATATAACTGAGCGCAAGCAGGCAGAAACAGCCCTACAGGTGAGCCAACAAAGGCTGCAATATTTACTCTCCTCCAGTCCCGCTATGATCTATAGCACTACAACCTCCGGGGATTTCGGTTTTACCTTCATCAGTGAAAATATCACTGCCATGACTGGATACGAGGCATGGGAAATTGTAGAAAATTCTAGCTTTTGGAAGACTCGTATCCATCCAGAAGATTTGCTATATGTATTTGCTGAACTTTCAAAGGTTGTGGAAACAGAACACTATACTTTGGAGTATCGTTTTTTACATAAAGATGGAACTTATCGTTGGCTATATGATCAAGGCAAAATCGGGCGGGATGAAGCTGGTAATCCCTTGGAATTGGTAGGTTATTTGGCAGATATCACAGAACGTAAGCAATTAGAACAAGAACTGAAACTAGCACTAGAGACTGAAAAAGAACTCCACGAACTCAAATCTCGTTTTATTTCCATGACTTCCCACGAATTTCGCACGCCTTTGAGTACTATCCTTTCTTCGTCTGAACTACTAGAACATTACCGTCACAAATGGACAGAAGAAAAACAACTCACTCATTTGCATCGCATTCAAACTGCTGTTCAGCGGATGACCGAAATGTTAAATGATGTGTTGGTTATTGGCAAGGCGGAAGCGGGAAAACTAGAGTACATACCAACATTTTTCGATTTAGTCGCATACTGTCGTTATTTGTTGTCAGAAGCACAAGTGAATCAAAAGAATATCTGCATGATAAATTTTACTAGTCAACATAAATCTATCTCATGCTGCATGGATGGCAATTTATTAGGACATATTCTAAATAATTTGCTTTCCAATGCCATCAAATATTCTCCAAATCAAAGCACAATTAAGTTTACTCTTAGTTGTCAGGACGAACAAGCAGTATTTCAAATTCAGGATCAAGGAATTGGCATACCCGAAGAAGACTTACCACGCTTGTTTGAATCTTTTCATCGTGCCAGAAATGTGGGCAATATTCTCGGAACCGGATTAGGATTGACGATTGTAAAAAATTGTGTGGATTTACACCAAGGTAAAATTTCTGTCATAAGTACTCTGGGAGTTGGTACGGAGTTTACTGTTATATTGCCATTAAATAATCATATAAATATTGAGGTAAACAATGATTAAAATTTTAGTGATTGAAGATGAAGAATCAGTTCGTGAGAACATACTAGATTTGCTAGAATCTGAGAATTTTGAGACGATTACAGCTGCCAATGGCACTATTGGCATATATTTGGCTATATCTGCCGTTCCTGATTTAATCTTGTGCGACATGATGATGCCGGAAATTGATGGTTACGGTGTACTAAAAGCACTGCGTCAAGAACCTTTAACAGTAACAATTCCGTTTATTTTTTTGACTGCTAAATCTGCTAAAGCTGATTTTCGCCAAGGGATGAATATGGGTGCAGATGATTATCTGACTAAGCCATTTACTCGCGCTGAACTTTTAAGCGCGATCAATAATCGCTTGGAAAGACAAGCTACTTTAAAAAAATATTTATCTGTATCTCATCAAACTGCCATGACAACATTTTCTCCGAAAATGCAATTGCTGGAAATGAACTTATACCGGGTTATTCATGAGGAAAAGTTTGAAGAATTTGAAGTTTATTATCAACCTATTATTGATTTGGCTTCTGGAAAAATAATTGCGGCTGAGAGTTTATTGCGTTGGCATAGTCCTGAATTGGGTTCGGTTTTTCCATCTGAATTTATTCCGGTGGCAGAATCTACTGGTTTAATTATTTCTCTTGGTCGATGGGTATTACAAAATGTATGTAAACAAATTAAAACTTGGCAAGATATTGGGTGTATTTCCTTAAGAATTGCGGTAAATGTATCAGTCATTGAATTTAATCATCCAAGTTTCATCAAAAAGTTAATTACATTTTTGAAGATGAATAACTTAGAACCACAATGTTTAGAACTAGAACTGACAGAAAGTATGATTATGCAAAATGCCAACATAGCGATCGCTACAATGAAAGAATTACAAAATTTGGGGGTAAGAATTGCTATCGATGATTTTGGTACAGGATATTCTTCTTTAATTTATCTAAAAAACTTACCAATTAATACATTAAAAATTGACCGTTATTTTATTCACAATGTTGGTAACGACTCCCAAAAATCTGCCATTACGAAGGCATTAATAGAAATGGCGCACAATCTGAATATACAGGTAATTGCGGAAGGTGTAGAAACAGAATCTGAATTATCTTTTTTGCACCAAAATAGCTGTGATGCTATCCAAGGTTTTTTATTCAGCCGTCCATTACCAGCAGCCGAATTGGAAAATTTCCTGTGGAACAATAGAAGCTTATCTGCGTAAATAAAGTCCCTAAAAATATTTTTTTTGCTCGTTTTTTAGCACATTTTTATCTATTTTAAGCTAAATTATTAGTGACAGTCATCTGGTTGAAAAATTTATTTATGTCTCAGAATGAGAATTATAGTCAATCAAATATCAATGAATCTTCGACCCATGCAGGTGAAAGATACTGGGGTACGGTAGAGGTGATAGAGGAGGGGGAAAGCTATAGAATTAGTCGTGTTGAAATCAAGCCTAGACATGGCATTAAACCACAAATCCATTATCACCGTAATGAACATTGGGTTGTTGTTTCCGGTGTAGCTAAGGTAACTTGTGGAGAAGAAGAAAAATTACTGAATCGAAATGAATCAACTTTTGTTCCCGCAGCTACTTTGCATAAGGTAGACAACCCAGGACAGATTCCACTGATTATTTTAGAAATTCAAAATGGTGAATATTTGGGTGAGGATGACATTGAACGACCTTATGAACTCAATGTAGTCAAGCCTACGACTGAAAATAAACCAGTTTAAATCAGTGATCAAGGCTGATAGTGGAGACTTGAGAAATTATATCTCTTGACTGATAACTGATAACTGATAACTGTTAAAACCATCCCTCTTGTTCTAAGGTTTCAATCAACTGCAAACCACGAGGATCACCTACACCTAATAGTGAGGCTTTGGAATCTTCGCGGACTCCTAAATCTTGGTCTTCGGCAAAGGCTTGAATCAGGGCATCGATGGCTGTGGCGTAAACTATGTTAGATGGCAATTCCCGGCACAACTGCCCAATTGTCCAAGCGCAGTTACTCCGCACAGCTGCCACTGGATCTTGGACTAAGGCTTCAATTAAAGCTGGGATGGCTCCCACTACGGCTTCATAACCTACGTCTGCCATCTGCGCTAAGGCACTAGCAGACCATAAACGGACTGCGGAAATATCAGTTCTTAAGGCATCTGCTAGGGGTGCTAAAGAACGGCGATCGCGGCAGTTTCCTAATGCCCAAACTACACCTTTACGTACATAGCCATTCCAGTCTTTGCTTAGTTGAATAATTAACGGTTCCACTGCTTCTGGACTAGGATTGCGTCCAATGCCATAAGCTGCACTGACTCGGACTAAGGGACAGGTATCAGTTAACAGGCGAATTAAATGGGGTGTAGCCCGTTTATCTTCAAGATCACAAAAAGCACGAGCCGCTAGCATCCGTTGCTGGGGTTGATGATTTTCCAAAAGCGCTAGCATCACTTCTGGATCGGGTTTTGCCACTTCAGATTCAGCAGTTAGCGGCTCTATTTTATCCAGGGGGCTTTCTAGTTCCACCTCGGCATCAAGTAAGCTTAGGTCTTCTTCGTCATACATATTTCATTTAAATGCGCGAGTAGGATTTAATGGCACCCCCCGTGCTAATAAGTCAAACAATTTTAGATTTTGGATTTTGGATTTTGGATTGATTCCACAGATAAATATCGGGGCTTGTACCATTAAGAAACTATTGGTCAAAACTTCATAGTTATCAAATATTGTACATCTATATCAGTTTATTTATTGCTATGGAGTGATTTTACCATCCATAGGGATTGGGTTTGATAACCTAAGTGATTGTAAAGATTTAAGGCGACTGGGTTAGATTGAAAAACTTGCAAGCCAATTTGGCGATCGCCTCTTTGAGTTGCCCAATTTTCCACATACTTCATCAAAGCTGTACCCACACCCCGCCGCCGATGTTCTGGGACGACGTAGAGGAGGAAAATGTGAGCATGGCGATCGCCCTGTACTTGATCTATAGCATTTCCTACCCAGAGGCAAGCAATGGGAGGTTGGGGGGAATCGCCCTCACCCAAATACTCTACCCACCACAAGGGCGTGTCCTGGGAGAAATATTGCTCAACGGTTCGCGCTAGGTGGGCAAAATCTTGGTGGGGAAATAGATCCTGGTAAGTTCGGTGCATGAACTTAACTAGTAGCGATCGCTCTAGCGTGGAACCGCGACGAATAGAGTAATCCGGTAGCAGTTGTTCAGACAAACTCAGTTTCCATTTCTATGAGAGTAGTGGAGATTGTGCAAGGGCAAATACTTCTGACTCCCCATATAGTCCGATATCGCCATTTTCTTCAATGGGTGCAGGTGCTGCCATATCAGAGGGTAAAAAAATCCGGGCGCTAACTGCCACAAGGGCTAATGAAAATACTAACACTGCCAGCAATGGGGCAATGTATTGGCGAATTATGGTCATAGTTTAATTGAAATCGGCTAGGCTTCTGGATGAGAATCTAGCTGAAGATTTGTGAAGTTTTCTTGACTTATTTTAGCGACTTTTGGGGGCGATTAACGTTGATCGCGTTCCAAGTCATCAATTACTCTCTCGCAATACCAAGTTTCTGGCATTCCCGGATAGTTGAGCTTGGCCTGATCAATTAAGCGCTCGGCTGCGGCAATATCACCTCCTAACTTGGCAATTAGTTTGTTTTTGAGATGACTATCGGCTATTTGCTCGGTGATTTGTGTTTGAGCCTGTTCTGGTCTGGTTTCTGGTTGCACCTGCAATTGTTCTTTGCGTAGCTGCCAAAACAAAACGTAATAAAGTGTACCAAAAATCAAGATGAGGCTGAATGTGCCAAACAGAGTTAGGAGGTTAAACTCTAGAAATCCCAAAACTAACTGTGAGAGAACATAGCCGAGTAACAAGCCGGTGATTAAGAGAATAAATGTGCCGACAATAATAACTACTTGGTTCCCCATAAATCCTCGTCTTCTTCCTCAAGTCCTGGTCTGGATACTGCCACTGGTTTAGGGTTCCAAGGGGCAAAAAATGGTAACAGAAGTAGTCCTGGGATAGCAGCCACCATACTAATAATGAAAAATAACGGCCAACCTGTGCTTTTGGCTATAGTGCCAGCTGGCGCAACTAGAATATCACGACTGACAGCCATAAAACTGGATAATAAAGCATATTGGGTGGCAGAAAAGCGCTGGTTACACATATTCATCAAAAAGGCCACAAAAGCTGCTGTTCCCAACCCACCACAAAAGTTTTCGATGTTGATTGTTAATACTAGAGCCTGGTAATTTTGCCCTATGTTGGCTAGAGCATAATAAGCTAAATTGCTCACCGCTTGCAAAGCCCCAAATACCCAAAGCGAGCGATTCAGACCAATTTTGCTCAAAATCACGCCCCCTGAAAGCGTGCCAACGATGGTAGCAATTAGCCCCATACCACCTTGAATTGCCCCGATATCAGTTTGGGTGAATCCAGTTTGCAACAAAAAGGGTGTAGACATATTGTTGACAAAGGAATCGCCCAGTTTATACAGGACAATGAATAGCAGGACTAAAATCGCTTGGACTACACCTTGGCGTTGGAAAAATTCCCCAAACGGTAAAATTACCGCAGCTGCTAAAGATTCTGGTGGACTGGTTTCTTGGGGTTCTGGTGCAAATAATGTGGCAATAATCCCAATCCCCATGCCCAAAGCCATCAATAGGTAAACTGATGACCAAGGTAAAATATCGGCGAGGATTAATGCTAAAGATCCTGTGAATAAAAGTGCGATGCGATAACCTAAGACAAAAACAGCCGCACCCGCCCCCAATTCTAATTCTTCGAGAACGTCGGTGCGGTAGGCATCAGCAGCAATGTCTTGACTGGCACTTAAAAAGGCGATCGCTACAGCGTTAATCGCTAATAATTGTAGTGCTTGTTTGGGTTGTTGGAAACCCATGAGAGCGATCGCAATCAATAACCCAATTTGCAGGGTAATTAACCAGCCGCGTCGCCTCCCCAAAATTGGCACAGCAAACCTGTCTATTAAAGGCGACCAGATAAATTTCAACGAGTAGGGTATACCCACAAGGCTAAATAAGCCAATGGCGCTTAAATCCACACCTTCCACAGTCATCCAAGCTTGTAGGGTTCTACTGGTTAAGAACAAGGGTAAACCGGAAGAAAAACCGATCAATGTCAAAGCCGCCATCTTACGGCTACCGAAAACTTTCAGCAGCGATCGCACTGGTTTCATCTTGTGCAGGTTCCTCTCAATCTTGTGAATAGCAGTTATCTTGCCATAGCTGCTGTCACATTCTACGCAAACATCTAAGTTTGCCCAGGTGTTTCCAAGTAAGATAATCATCAAAGATGCAGTCACAACATCAGTAATTCCTTAATTCTGCTGAATTTGCTGAATTTGATGACCTTTTATTTCTACACCGTGTGCAGCCAGACATTTCTCCCAACCCGCACGAGTCCCAATTTCACTTTTCTGCTTGAGTAGTCCTAACTGCTGTTCCTGTTGGGTGAGTTGAGCAAATTCCTCATAGCGGGGGTAACTGGGAGTGACAAAATTTTCTTTGCGGTGCAGAATTGGCGGATTAGTTCTTTCTGCATAATCACGGTGAGTTATATATAAAGTTTTTAAGTCAATAGTGATACTGGCTTTTAAAGCTGGATGGGGATCACTGTCAAAATCTGGGTAAAACAAATAGGATATTTGCGGTTTGTCGATATTGTATTTAATTAATGTCGCACCATCTACGCGTCCAATGGTGCGGCTGGCACAGCTTTCATAAATTCGTAACAAGGGATCAAGAGCTGCGAGTGCGGAAACATGAACATAAAGTGCGCCCCGTGTGTGTTTACCAATTTTGCTTTTTTCACAAGCTGTTTGCACAACTTTGGGATTACCTAAACTAAATAGTTTTTGGTCGGCGACTTCACAGGCTTCTGCATAGCTACCAAAAAAGGCTTTGATATCGTGACGCATTTCTGGGGCTAGTTTTTGCCATGACGGACGTTGCTCAAAGTGGCTGAGGGCGAGATATACTTGGATATCTAAAGAACGACGATAGGCGATCGCATCCCATTCGGCTTCATCAGTAGCTTGTAACACCACATTAAAAGCTCGGCGGAAGTTACCAAATTCACTCAGTAATTCTGTTTGGTTCGCTAATTCGCCTTTAACGGGTAATCTGCCCCGTTTAGCAAAAAAGTCCATCAGTGGTTGCAGTTGTTCTTGGTAGTCCTCAAACCGCTTGCTGGGGATACGAACTCTGGGTGTAGCAGTGCTAGAAAAGAAGCGGATAGCTTTGAAATTTTCTTTTGCAGCTTCATCACGAAAGACGAAATACACACCCAAAGCTACAGGTACTGCATCGACATTGAGAACTTCATCGATGTAAGTTTTCAGTTCTTGTTGTTCATAATATTTCTGAAAAGTGTTACGGCGAGTCACAATCCCGTCGCTGTAAGCCAATTGTGACTTACTGGAGGCATTAATTAATACTTGAGCCGCCACAATTAACACCTGTTGAGTCAGTTCCCAAGCGTGGATGAGACTTTGACGGCGTTCCTCTTGGTCTTCGATGACGTTGAGGACATAACCTAAATTGACCACATCGGCGGGAGTAACGGTGTCATGGGGAAAATAGTACGGGTCCCAGCCAGCGCTGGTATAGCCTAAATTTCCGACTCGCTGCACATCACCACCGTAACCACAGCCGTAATCAAAGAATGAGGTTTCCTGATGAAGGATTGCCCATTCTATTGCTAAACGCACGGGGCGAGAGATATCATTACGAGCGATCGCAGCTCGATGACGCTCAATTTCTAAAGATTCAGGCATATCAGTTATCAGTTAACAGTTAACAGTTAACAGTTAATTAATATCCTTTTCATCTTTTAGCGCTAGTTGGATTAAATCTTCAATTTTCTTGATATTTGGGTCGCCGGCTAAGTAACCAATTCCCCGATGCAAGTGCAGGCGAAATTGGCTAGCGAGGCTGTCTTTATCGATGGGGTAGCCGTCGTTGTGACAGCGTTGTTTCAAAGCGAGGAGGAGGATATCAGACATTTCGCCCCCAAATACGCGCCAAGTCATTTCCACGTTGCTATCTTGGGGAATTGGTACGGGTGAGGGTGCGGTTGCTTCGGCGAGGGAACGACAAAACGCCCAACGACATAAAATGTTCCATTGGTCAATTTTGGTGTTGCGTCTGAGTTTCAGAAGTTGGTCTTTGGCTGTTTGAGAGAGTTTAATTCTTTCTATTGGTGATTCCATAATAATTCGATAATATTAATTTTTACTTAATAACATTTCTTTATGAGGCATTTCCCAGTCTAATAAAGTACACAATTATCTGCGTTCATCTGCGTACATCTGCGTTTAATTATTACTGCTTGTACCTCCTTTCGATACTCACGGCTGTGATAAACCATCCATTTCTGTAACAATAAATTCCTGATTAATATTGGACATTTCTGTTTGTATATCTGGATCAATAGCCATTGCAGCTAGTTGTTCTTGCATATATTTCATATTTATAAATATGTCTGATGTTTGCTGCTTTTCTTTCATTTGTTTTTGGATACGTTCTAAAAGCCATTCTAGTTCTTCTAATGAAAAACCACTTAAATCACGTTCTATTTCTCGTAAATTTGATGACATCATATTGAACTATCTATTTTGACTTGTGAGTGAGATATCTATTATTTTAGACAACATCTACTACCAAAAATATTTATTTTCTATGATTGTAGTTTGGCGGGTGGAGGAGTCGTATTTGAGCAGATATTCACGGGCGATCGCCTCATTGTTCCTCAGTGTTTCTACTTCTTTTTTACCTATTTCAGTATCAGTGGATAACAGTATTACTTGATGACTAGCAGATGGAAAATAGCGTTCTATCAGGTTTCCCCGGTGAGATGAGTCTAATCTACCAAGGGGGGTATCTATGGCTACAGGTAAGCGGTGTCCAGAGACTCGCGCCAGTCCCCAGAGGAAGGCGATCGCTAACAGTTGTTTTTCGCCGGCGGAAAGTCGATGTTTGGGAACTGGTTTACCATTGAAATCATACAGAGAAAGGCTGAAACTATCGGTATGAATAGCGACACGATGCACTAAATCTGATTTGTGTAGCAGATAGCGGAAACATTCTGTAACTTCAACTTCTAATTTATTCAGTTTGCGGAGAGTCAGTTTCTCCCGAAAAAGTTGGAGTGTATCTTGAACTTTAGCCGTTGCCGTAATAATATGTTCGTTATATTTGCGATCAATATTGGTTTCTGTATATTTTTCTAAGGTTTTTTTAGTAGTCCGAATTTGAGTTTCTAATTCGTTTAAATTTTGTTTCGCTATTTCACAAGCTGCTTGCGCTTCTGCAACTTCTTTTTGTGCTGCTTGCAATTCATCTACTAACCTTTGATAATCTTCTGGAGATGCGGCTGTTTGAATTTGTCTTTCCAGAGTAATAACTTCTTCTTCTTGAGTTTGGTGCAGTTCTAGCTGCTTCTGTGTAGCATTTTTTGTATAAGGTAAATAATGATGAATGGTATTATCTAAATGATGCAGGGTTTCTGTATCAGATAATAGCCAAACTTCCCCTGTGGTATCTTGCTTAATTAGATTATTTTCTTGATCAATAAAATATTGAATCTTCTCAACTTGTTGATCAGCAATGGTTAATTGTTTAATTAATTCAATTAAGCGGTGATCTCGTTCTAATAGTAAATCATAAGCGACCTTGGCTTGTTGAGTCCGAAATTCTTTTTGTCCTTGGAGATAAGCTTGATTTAGCAAAGGTTCAATTAAAGCTAACGGTAAAATGTCCGCAGCTAATCCGCGCATAGCTTGACGGGTATTTTCTGACTCCGCAGCTAATTGAGATTTTTGTTTTTCTAAATAAGTGCGATCGCCTGCAATTTTACCACCTTCAGAGATGAAATTATCCACAGCTTCTTGCTGCTTCTTTTCTGCTGATACTAAATTATCAGTCAGTTCATTTAATTGAATTTCAACTTCCTGATATTCCTCTTGCTGTAGCTTGAGTTCTTGTTCAATTTCTTCTAAATTAGCCAAGTCTTGAGTATCAGCAATTTCTTTTCTTTTGCGGTTGACGATAATTTCTAAATCACCACCTAAACGTTCAGCTAGTTCTAAACCTAAAAGTCCGCGAATTGCATCAACTACAATCGATGGAGGTGTTTCTTGTTCTGCGAGTTCCTTAACTTGTTCACCATCAAATAGAAACAGATTAGAAATCCCTAAAGGTAAGAGATTTTCTATATACTCATCCCAAATATTAACTAAAGCCGTATCCAGCCATTCTTGAGCATCTAGAATACCTAATTGGTCTTTACCATCTTTAGGGTTTCTTGTCCACCTCCGGACAACTCTATATTTTACTGGCTGGTCATTTTCAATATGTTCAAAAACTAATTCAATGCGAGTATCTTCAGTGGGTGAACTGTGGCTATTAACGCATTGGTTGAGAAAATCATTATAACTCAAGTTCCCACGGGTTGAACATTGGGCGCGATGACCATATAATGCTAGGCGAATTGCATCCATCAGGGTAGTTTTTCCGCCCCCATTCATCCCACCTAATAGGATAATTGGATAAGAATTTTCTTCATCAATTTTTGGATCAAGGTTGATTACCTGACGACCACAGTAAGGGCCAAAGTTTTGTAATACGAGTTCAAGAAATATCATTTATCTTTGAATTTTTAAGATACGGGGCGAGAGAATCCGGGCGAATAAGACCGGGCGAATGAATATTGCTAACGCAACGCCAAGGGCGAACGCGGCTACACAGGCGAAGTCCACCTCCGTGGACTAATAGAAAAGTGAAGTTTTTAACCCGCGTAGGCAGGTTTTTTTTGTGTAGCCGAGATTTCTAATCGCCCGATATTTGATGGTAAATACTGTTCATTTCTCCTTAACTCTTTTTAAACTTCATATTTCCCCAAGTTGGCGGTTTATCCCTTGCGTCATCGCTTTCATCCAAAGCATCGCCCAAAGTCAACTGCTTAACCTTTTTCACATCCCCTTGGTCAATGGCTTCTTTTAAATCGCGTTTCAAATGAGCATTTTTAATCGCTTCCTCTGGAGAATGGGAACTGGTGACAAAACATTTCTCTAAACTGTCATATATTCCCACCCGACGACCTTTTTTCCTGTACTGGCGTTCTGTGTCTAACAGCTTAGACATCAGCTCTAAGTGCATAGCATCATCGCCACAAATTTCTTCTAGTACTTCCCATTCATCGCTACCCAGTAGACTATAGCCAGCACCGGGACGAGGGTCTTTGAAAACTTCACCAGTCACTTCTTGATAAATCCGGGGTAAACTATCATCAAATTCGTGTCTTTCTTCTAACCAAATCCGGCGAATTTCGCTCATTTCCTCTAGAGTTATGAGAGTAATATCGCGCATATTTTCTGGTGCTTTCAGCCGTAATTCTTTTTCAATTGTCAACAACTTTCTTAGCCAATCTTCACGCGCTTCTTTAATAAAGGGGCCAGGAATCGGCTCAACTGAGACTTCACCATCTAAGTTACGTTCGTACAGTTGGACATCCCCATTTCTACGTCTAAAATCTCGGCGCTTGCGGTTCTCTTCTACATCTAATTGTTTGCGAAAATCTAGTAAAGGTTGCATCCACTCTTTTTCTTCATCATTTTGAATCATCGCAGCGAGGGATTTATCCTCACTAACTAATGTACAAACCCAACAACCAAAACGCGATCCTCCACAACTGGGAGTAGTGGTATCAACTACTAAAGGACATTCATTATCAGCAGACGCACCTCTATAGATGTCAAATAAATCTTTATTGCTATAATTCCAAGGGTTGTCCCATTGCATTAAATAAATCCAAACCTCATCATTGTCCCAATCTTCAATGGGGCTATAAACAAGAGAGTTCGGTAAATTCATATTAGGACTGAGGTGATCCCGTACCCGATGAACTTCCAGTTTTTTCATTCTGTTAGCCCGTTTTGTACTTTCAGCTTTGCGAGTACCTAATACCACAATGGCTTCACCACTGCTGCGGATCACATCACGAATAAAGCGATTAGAAGGATTAATTTTCAGCCGTTCTGTACACCAGCGAAATTTTCCTTTGGGTGCTGGATAACCTTTTCCAATTAAACCCACCCAAAATGTTTCTTTCGCCTCTGGTTGTAATAGATGCGGTGCAAATGGTAAATTTTGGGCTTTAGCCTCAGATTCCATCTGTTTGAGAGAATTACGTACCCATGCAGCAACTATGGGATTTTCTACCAGGGTATCAGTAGTGATAACATATATTGTCTTCTTTCTTCGCTCAGGAGGGAGTGCGGCGATCGCATTCCAAACCAGCTGTAAAGTTGCTGTACTGTCCTTACCACCTGAGTAACCAATCACCCAGGGTATCTCGTCTAAACAATACAATTCTTGAATTTCAGTCGTTAGCGCTTGGATATCATCCACTAAATCTGCTACAGTACGCTTTTGCTGACCTTTTTTTTCTGGTTTTTGTGCTGTAGTCATAATCTCTCTATATTTTTAAATATGGGCGTGACTTCATTTTTACTATGCCAGCGAATAGAATTAGCTGGTATACAGGCAAAATTTACCTATGTGGGTGCAAAAATTTTTTAAAAACCTTACTACTCTTACTCAATTTTTAGACAATTAGACTATCCTAACACCATTTAGTTTTTAAAAATTAATATGAAGAAGAATGTATCAGATAAAACTGCTGACATCGCTCAAGAGTATCTGGAACGAGAAGACAAAGATAAACAGGTACTCGCCTTACTGCTAGAGAAGTTTCTGGGTAAGAAAGACCAGATTCTAGTCCAAAAAACCGAGATGGGCGGTACTGAGGCTTTTGTTGGTTCTGTTACCTTGGAATGGTTGGCTGGTCGTGTTCACTTCGCCTCTGGTTTACCCTTGCTTGAGAAAAAGTACAATCCAAACACTGGTAACATTGAGATTGACGCAGATAGCATTGATGAAATTCAGCAACGTCCCATTGACTGGACACGTCAAGCGCCTCTAGTACAGTATTTAGCAGCGCGGAAAAGTCACAAATTCCCACCTGTACTGGTAGTAATTAATCAACCTTGGGTAGATAACCCCAAAGCGGCTGAGTGGGATAGTCAGGGAATAGCTTTAAAATCTACGACTGATTTCACCGCTTTAGATAAAGATGGTAAAGTTGGTCTGCTGAATATTTCCGAAGATAATGTGACAATTTATGCTTTGGATGGTCAGCACCGACTTATGAGTGTACAAGGGTTGATGGAGTTAATCAAAACTCGTAAATTGCAGCGCTATAAAAAAGATAAAACTGCTGACGATAACTTTATTACCTTAGATGATTTGAGAGATAAGTACCAAGTAGACCTTGATTACTTGCAAACCTTACCCAAAGAAAAAATTGGGATTGAATTTATCTGTGCGGTTGCGGCTGGGGAAACTCGCACCGAAGCCAGACGAAGAGTAAGGTCTATCTTTGTTCATGTTAACTTAATGGCTGCACCATTGACTAAAGGTCAGTTAGCACAGCTAAATGAGGATGATGGGTTTTCAATTGTAGCGAGAAAAATTGCAGTTACTCATCCGCTTTTAGCACAACAACAAGACCGCAATCCTCGTGTTAATTGGAATAGTGGGACAGTGGCATCTAATTCTACTGTTTTAACCACCCTGCAAGCTCTCCATGATATGTGTGAGCGCTATTTGGGGCAAAAGTTCCCTCACTGGAAACCGTTGGAAAAAGGCTTAATTCCCATGCGTCCAGAGGATGAAGAACTTGAGGAGGGAATTGCGGAATTTAGCCAGCTATTTGATAATTTAGCCAGCCTTCCCAGTTATAAGCTGCTGGATGAAGAAGACACTCCAGCTTTACGACGCTTTAGTTTTGAAAAAGATGGGGGGGAAGGAAATCTGCTTTTCCGTCCTGTGGCTCAAGTGGCTTTAGCGCAAGCTTTGGGAATCTTGGTTTTTCAAAAAGGTTTTACACTAGCAAATGTCTTTAAGAAGTTGCGGAAATTCGACCAGCAAGGCGGTTTGAGTGGTATGGAGTATCCACAGTCTTTATGGTATGGCGTTTTGTATGACCCCAATAAAAAGCGAGTCCAGGTTTCTGGACGCGAATTAGCAGCCAAGTTACTAATTTATGTTCTAGGTGGAATTCAGGATCAAATGGAACGTGCTGAACTGCGGAAGGCTTTAGCTGATGCGAGAACTATAGAAAATCAAACTATCGGTTTTGATGGTAATTTTGTGGAACCCAAGCAAGTAGGACTTCCACCAATTTTATAATTTACACACTTGGCTAGGCTTTGTTTTGTGGTTATTACGGTGATATAAGTATAATAAAAGCATATAGCGTAATCTACCACTTTACAGGTATTAGTATGACTGAAACCAGCCAGGATAGTAATAATCATATTTCGCCAGATATCAAAGCTAATTTTAGTAGTGTCATTGAGCCACTTTTTTCGGAACATTATCTGAAGTCATGTTATCCAGGATTAATTTTTTATCAGGGAAAGCGTAAAATGTTACAAATAAATGTCCGTGCCAAAGATTTACCCACTCTTCTTCAAGCTAAACCATCTGATAAAAATGATCCTGATTCAGGTAAGAATCGACCAGAAGTGAAAGGCCATGCGAAGGAAATAAAAGACTATGTTATTGAACGTGCTAAAGACAATAAATCATGGGTTTTAGGCACAATTACAGCTAATGTTGATGAACAACATATTGAAATACACGAATTAGGAAGAGGAATTTGTATAGTCGTTATTCCTAACGAAATTAAATTAGATATTACGGACGGACAGCATCGTAAGAGTGCAATTCAAGAATTGATTTTGAGTAACGAAAGCTACTTAGTTAGTAGTGACCAATTTGCAATTACGCTGATATTAGAGGGAGACCACCGGCAGTGTCAAACTGACTTCCGAGATATGGCTCAAACAAAACAGCTAGATAATTCACTATTATTATCATTTGGTGAATTTGAAGGTAGAGTTGGTATTACTAAAAATTTGATAGAACGAGTACGAATGTTTCAGGAGAAAACAAATAAAATTGGTAGAAATGCACCTACTAAACAAAGGTTGATCTATACAACCAATTTTATAGCTAGGTTTGTCAGTTGTATATTTGCTGATGAACCAAATAATGATCTTCAAGGTCTTGACGTTGAGAAATTGTCCGAAGCTTTAGCTGAGTGCTTGAATAACTTTTTCTCAGAATGTGCAGATACAAAAGATGTTTCTGAAACAAAGCATGAAAAACTGACTGTTAGTCAGGTAGCTGCATTCAAAGAGTATTCCTTGCTAGGAGTAAGCGTTGGGCTAGAAGTTTTAGGGAGATTGTTGCACCTGACTTATGACCAAGATAGGAATTACTTTGATGTCCATAAAGTCTCAGAGCTAGCACAGCTAGATTGGTCACGAAAAAATAATCTTTGGGAAAATAACGTAATTAGAAGATCATCTAATTCTGACACTAAAGCCTACGAAGTGGTAAATAAACCAACTCCCATACTTGATGCAGTTCAGACAGTCAAATCAACACTTGGATGGATGTAAGTTTTTGTGATTTAGTTAGTTGGTCTTTAATCAAGAAAGGAATTTTGTTAAATCAAATTCCTCTTCTTGCTCTTCATGGCTAGTTCTTTCATAACTTAAAAATAATAAAATTCGCTCCGAATAATCTACTGCTCCATGCAACTCTTTTTGTAATATTTCCAGTCCGCCATTAGCATATTCTTCAAACGTCTGATTACGTTGCTTTTCATACTCTTCTTCATGAGGAGATAAGATTTTAATATCCTGAGTTTCAGCAACTCCCAATAATTTAATTACTACATCATTTCCCACCGAAGCGAAATATTCTAACCGAATAGGCGAAGGTTCTCGTTTAGAAATTTCTCCTAAAGTGACTCGCTTTTTATGCTTTGCACCCAAAGCTGCTGCAAACACAATCACATCAGCAAAAGTTTGGAAAGGTCCCGTTCCCCCATCTGAAGTTGTTAAATCCTTAACTAATTGAGCCTTATCTTTAGCAACCCTGATTCTACCAGTTTCCGCCATAATAATCATATCTATATTGTTACCATTTTAACCGAATATTAGAAGCGATCTTCCCCTTTCCTCTCTGTGTCCTCTGCGCCTCTGTGGTTCGTCAACTCCATATCCTTGTAAACCAGAGATAGAGGAGGGAGACATATAACTTCCTTCTCGACTCGCAATCATAACCCCACCGCAAAAAAACACCATCTCAACTTTACCTCTTCCCTCCGCACAGAGGAAAGGACAAATTACAAATTACGAATTACGAATTATTTCTATGATTTCGGTATATTCAAATTCGTTGGGACTTTGCTTAACTAAGGGGTATCTTTGTCCTGCTAGCTGTATATAATTTTGTTCACAATCTGGTTTTGAGGAATAATAGGTAAGCACATATTCTCTACCTATTCTTTCTGCCATTTCTGCTTCTACTTCACCTCGCCATTGAGTTTTACTAGCTAAGACAATTAACTGATTGGCTAATTTGGGAATTGTCCCCGCTATATGTCGCCGTGACATTTCATCTAAACTGCCAAAGGGAGAGTCCATAACAATAGGAAATGTGCTACTATCGGGAAGCATCATCATTTTACGCTTTTGACTCCACTCGCGGACTTTATCGATGATGCTGGCAATAAAGGATAAGCTAAGAATTTGATTTTCTCCTGTGGAAGCTGCAACTGGTGCTTCTATTCCCGCAGTATGTTCTACTAAGGTTAATTCATATTTTTCACTAATTTTGGGAATATATGGTTTGACTGAAAGCTGATTGAATATTTCTTGGACTCGTTTTTCTAGTTGCAGACGAAATTGTTTTTCTTGGCGATTTTTAACTTCGGTTAACCGTTCAATTGCATCTTGAGTAGCGTTAATGCGTCGCTGTGCTAAAACTTGCCTTTCTTCATTCAGTTTCTGCTTAGATATTTGTTTACCTAAAGCATCAATTTCTGTTTTTAATTGAATAATTTTCTGCTGATTTGCACCCTGTTCACGATTTAACTCATCAATTTTGCTGGAAATCTCATCTAAGCGTTTTTGTAAGCTGCTAATTTCTTCATTCGCATCTTTTCGTAGTTTGTCTTGAAGGTTATCTAATTCACCCTCAACTTGGGATATGGTTGCTCTTAACTGCTCAATTCTGGATTTTTCTCTATCAACTTCTTCCCAAAAAGCCGCAGCTTGTTTATCAATTTCATCTACTTGTACGCCCATGCGAATTGCGGTTTCTTCCACTGCGGAAGAACCAGCTTTATCTAGCCAAGTTCGGACATTTTCATGATTATGAGTACCTGCGCTTAAGTCTGCACCACAAATACAGCGATGGGATTTTAATAATTCATTGACAAATTCTCGCGAAATTCCAGAGGTTAACTCACCTCGCTGTTTTAAATCATCTATGATTTTCCGAAACTGTGATGTTGTCTCTCCCAGCAACACTGTATAACCCCGTGAGGAAATAATTTTCTTCAGGGCTTCTTTATTTTTTTTGAATGCTTCCTGGTTTTCGGCTTTCTGCAATTCTAAATTTTGCCACCTGTCTTCTATTTCTTTGGCTTTAACAAGTTCCAATAAACGGTTACTTGTCTCTTTTTTAAAGGTTTGTTGATATTCTAACTCTTGTTTGATTTCTGTTTGGCGGTTGGTGAGGCGTTCACTTTCTTGTTCTATCTGTTCTTGCTGTTTTAGCAGTTTCTTAGTTTCTGCATCACCAATGGCTTTCAACTCATTCTCTAAAGTTTTTTTCGCTTCTCCTAAATGTCGGATAGAACGGTTAATTACTTCCACACCCAAGAAAATCTTAGTCGCTTCCGCAATTTCAGCTTTTTTATCAGAACGCACGATTTCTTCTATGCGTTCACCGTCAAAGAAAAAATATTGATGTAAACTTGCAGGTAAAATTTGATTAATAATATCGTCTGGTTGTTGTTGTGGTATGTACCAGCTACCATCGTCTTCACCTACCCACATCCGTAATTCTGTTTTACCAGCTTCAAAGTCGCTGTCATTTTTATAAACCCGACAGGAACGGTTAACTTTATAGCGTTTACCTTCGTGTTCCCAGCCAACTTCTACCCAACATCCTACAGCTTGACCTTTTTGGGCTTCAGCTATTGAACGTTTATTAACTAACTGTTCGGCGGAGGCGAAAGCTGCACTAAATTTTTCATATAATACCCAAGTAAAGGCATTGAGTAAACTGGTTTTTCCAGAACCGTTATTACCATGAATAATTGTGGTATTGAGGGTATCTCCTACCGCAAGGAGTATTTCTGGAGTTGTACCATAAAAGGAGCGAAAGTTGCACAGCTTAATTGAAGTCAGCTTCATTGCACTTCTTCCTTGACAATATCTAATATCTCTTCGTTAATATGGCTATTGATTTTTTTATCTAGTCTGCCTTTTTCCAATTTCCACACTCGCTCAATAATCTGTCGCACTTCTGGCGACGCACTGGAAATTGGTTCCTGCACATCTTCAATATTTGTGTCTGGGAGCATTTGGCGGCTTTTCAATAGGTTTTCTTTATATTTTAGCTGCTAGAAGTCCTGCTTTGACTCTTCTGTTCTTCTTTGGCTCAGTGATAGCGGGAATTTTGGCAATTTGTTGCCGAAAAAAAAAGAAAGCTTGATTTTGGGTGTTGGTTGTGGTAGATTAAAGATGGATTTACTTTATAATCGGGTAGTGCCTAAATTTTTAAAACAAGCTACGCGCCATTATGAATAACCTTAATATTATTTTCCCACACTTTCTGCCGTTTACTACAAATTTAAAAAAAATTTTTCAGGTTGTTTTTTTTAATCTGGGTTTGAGGAGGAACGTGCGCGCAGCACATACCGCCAAGGCGCATTCGCGTAGCGTCTCCCCTTGGGAGAAGAACGCCAAGGAGGAGGAGGAAGAGGAAGTATTCTTAAATATCTAATAATCCGTAACGTTTTTGTAAGTTTAGTAGTTTCATTCTGGCTTCGCCGGCGTTATCGGCTAAGTCGGCAAATTCTACGAAGCGGCGTAGTTCTTTTTTTAATAGGTTGCGTTCTATTTCTATGGTTTCTCTATCTAAGTCAGGTGGTAAAACTATCATATCGAATATGGTGGCGCGTTCTTTACCAATGTGAGGACGTAATACTCTCCCCCGGCGCTGTATGAATTGGCGCGGGTTTCCAGAACTTGATAAGATTACGGCTGTTTGAATGGCTGGTATATCAACTCCTTCGTCTAAACAACGAATGGCGACTAAACCCTGTAATTCTCCACTTTCAAATTGACAGCGTAAGGTTTCCCGTTCTTTGAGGGAGGTGTGGGCTGTGTATGTGCTGACTCTATATCCTAAGTCTACACCGAGAATTTTGGCTACGGCTTTGAGTTGGCGCAAGGATGAACGTTGTCCCGCTTCTTGGGAACCGTCGCTACAATAAAACAGTGTGTGGGTACTTTCTCGCCGAGTCTCCATTAATTCTCGCAAAGCGGTTAGTTTATTTTCTGCTGTCCCAATTAATCTGGCGCGTTGCATTAATAAGGGTTTTAAGTCTTCGTTGTCTTCAAAGTTTCCCCCTTGGCTATTTTCTCGTTCTCTATATAATAGAGCGCGTCCGATTCTTTTGGTTAATTTTAAATAAGCAAGACTTTCCGCTTCGGTCAGTTCTACAAGTATGGGATAATACAAATAATGTACTAAAGCCCCTTGAGCGATCGCATCCTTTAAGTTAAACTCTGGTTGCAGCACTGAACCAAAGTAATCAAATAACGATTGCGTCCCATAGTCATCAAAATACCTTTCTGGTGTCGCTGATAAAGCCAGTCGTAATCCCACCCGACGCGGTAAATTTTCTTCTAACTTTGGTGCGCCTAAATTATGCGCCTCATCACCAATAATTAACGTTTTGGGGGGAAAATACTTCAGTTGAGACTGAAAGCCATCACCAATTAATGTGGAATTGGTAGTAATTACCGTGAGAAAATTTTGCGAACCGGAACGCAGATTATACAATTGCGTAGATAGTTGACTTTGCCAAGTGCGTAAATTCTCAAAAGCTAAAATAGGCTGTAAATTAAACTTCTCACATTCTCGCGCCCATTGGGTGACAAGATGACGATAAGGACAGACGACTAATAACACTTGTAAATTAATTTGCTGGTATAATTCACAGGCGATCGCTAAAGCTGTAATAGTCTTACCACTACCAGTAGCCATTTTCAGCGTCCCTCTGCCATTGTTAGCAAACCAGCTAGTAATAGCCTGTCGCTGATACTGACGTAATTGCAGAGATGCAGGCATAATTGGGCATCCAGGTAATGGCTGACGAGTTTGATAACTCCCCTGACGTTCCCTCACAAATGGAACTTTTAGCCTAAAAGTAGATTGTTCCTGCACTAAATAATTAGTCATCAGTTATTAGGAAATTATAATCTTTTGCCCAATCCCCAGTAGGGGGCGGGTTTACAGACATCATTCAACATGAACGAGGATATTACTAAACCCGCCCCTACAACCCATTCATTCAATAATTGCGCCAAACCCCAACCAGAGAACCCTGCACCTGCACTTGTGTAGCGAGTACCTCAATGGGTTTATACTTAGAATTTGCAGGCTTGAGAGTGATGCGATCGCCTTGGCGATAAAAACGTTTTAAAGTAGTACCATAGCCATCAACTCTCGCAGCGACAATAGTTCCATTCTTTAACTGGTCTGGTTCTAAGACTGGATGCAGAAATACCAAATCGCCATCAGCAATTAAATCTTCAATCATGCTATCCCCAGCTACCCGTAAACCGTAGCTTTCGGGAGGTAAAGAAATATTAGAAAAGTCTAAATGGTCTATAGCATCAGTAAACGGTTCAATTAAACCACCAGCCGCAATTGTGCCTAAAATGGGGATACCTTGCTTCACAGGATGTAAAATCCGAATCGTTCGCGCCTTCCCTTCATTCCAATCTATATAACCTTTAGTACGTAAATGCTCTAAACGACTTTGAATCGGTGCAGGTGATTTCAGCTTCATTGCTTCCATCATTTGCCGAATCGAAGGAGAATACTGATGAATTTTGATATATTCTACCAACCAATCGTATAATTCTTGTTGAGCTTCTGTGAGACGTTCCATAAATTTATCGGTAAGTAAATACAAATGTCTTTAGAACATTAGTACTACAAAAAATCCCAGATAACAAGATGAAAGTAAAAATATGAAAGGCAAAAGCAAGACAAATCTCTTTAACTTTTGCCCGATAAATTTTTACTCTGCGCCTAAAACACTAGCAAGCAAAGCTTTTTGGGCGTGTAAACGATTTTCGGCTTGATCCCAAACTCGTGACTGAGAACCTTCTAAAACTGCTTCGGTAATTTCTTCACCACGATGGGCTGGTAAGCAGTGTAAAACAATCGCCTCTGGGTCAGCAAGACTTAATAACTCTTCAGAAATTTGATAAGGTTGAAAAATTGGTAAGCGATTATCAGCTTCTGTTTCTTGCCCCATACTAGCCCAAACATCAGTGTAAAGCACAGTAGAACCCTTGGCGGCTAATTCTGGGTCATGAGTCAGCATAACTTCAGTTTTATCACCTGCAATAGCTCGTGCTTGTTCTACAATCCTCAAATCAGGTTCATATCCTTTAGGGGTAGCAACTCTCACATTCATTCGGGCCAAAGCGCACCCTAGCATGAGAGAATTAGCGACATTATTGCCATCGCCTACGTATGTCAAAGTCAAGCCAGTGATATCACCAAAGCATTCTTGAATTGTCAATAAATCAGCTAATATCTGACAAGGATGTTCTAAATCGGTCAGCGCATTAATTACAGGAATCTTGGCGTAACTAGCAAAAGTTTCCAAATCTTGCTGTGCAAAGGTGCGAATTGCCAAAACATCTAAGTATCGATCTAATACCCGTGCGGTATCCTGCAAAGGTTCGCCACGACTAACTTGAGTGACATTAGGGTTAAGATCAATTACCTGTCCACCCAATTGGTACATTGCGACTGTAAAACTAACTCGCGTGCGAGTTGAAGCTTTAGAAAATAACAAACCCAACACCTTATTGCAATGCAACTTCAACTTTTGTGATTTCAGTTGAGTTGCGAGTTGCAGGAGTTCTTGAAGTTCCTGGGGACTGAAGTCCGCTAGACTTAATAAATCTCGTCCTATCAACGCTGCCATGCTTCCGATTTGTAAAGAACAATCATCGATTTCTGTTCCTTGACCTAGCTGGGTCAAAAAAAGTACAGTTTTCAAGCTGTACCTCATATTTTTGCATCCAGCCCAGTATTTGAGTTAGTTTTTGCTATGCATATTAATTTAGCAACTTTACCAGTAATTAAATTCACAATATTTTCGGGTTGATTGCGCTTTGACCACGCCCTCAACTATCTGTTCATCGGTAACGATAACAATAAAATTTTTTTTGCCCTTGACTATAGACAACCAAATTATATATGCTAAAATAGGAAGTCGGTTAACGCGTTCAAAGCAATAACCATGCTCGCCAGCATAGCACAGTGGTAGTGCATCCGACTTGTAATCGGAAGGTCGTCGGTTCAAATCCGACTGCTGGCTTTACAGCTTCGAGAACGTGATACACACGAACTCCGAATTTGGCAGATTTGGTTAACAGATGCCGGCGAGGAATTAGGAACGGTATTACCTCCCATTGCGGCAAAAGTGCGTGAAGAAGCAACACTTGGTATTTCTTACCCAGATTGTGAATTATTTTCTCAGGTATTGAATAGAGCGATCGCTAATCTTTCCTAAGATTCTGCCCATATCATTCAACTGGGTGAAAAATTATTACTTAAATCAAGTTTAAGTAAGCCTTAATGAGAATCAGTATGGAAGCATACACCAAAATTTAAATTAATGCCAGTTTTGAGACTGTATGGCAAATACTCACTAATTTTGACACCTATCCCCAATGGAACCCATTTATTAGAGAAGCTGAGGGTGAAATTAAGAAAGGACAAAAATTGACATTTTGTATTCAGCCTTCAGAGAGTGGAGAAATGAAGTTGAAACCTATTATCTTAGAAGCCGAACCGAATAGAGAACTGCGCTGACGCGGTAGTCTTCCTATAGATAGATTATTTACAGGTGAGCATATTTTTATTATTCGACAATTAAACAAAAATTGAGTCCAGTTCATTCACCGAGAAAACTTTCTGGTTTATTGATTCCCTTGCTGAAAAAATGGCGTAATTCAGATACTAAAAAGGATTTTGAGTCAATGAATCAGATGTTAAAAATCCCAGCAGAAAGTATCACCTAGCTGATTCAAATAGGAATTATTGCATGGCTAATACAGACGCAAATCCAAAGCAGCCACTATTACCAGCGCTGAGGTCACGAAACTATCGTCTGTTTTTTGCCGGACAAGGCATTTCTTTAATTGGGTCATGGATGACACATATTGCCACAATTTGGCTAGTGTATTATTTAACAAATTCCCCAGTTATGTTGGGAGTTGTGGGCTTTTCTAGTCAAATTCCTAGTTTTTTTCTTGCACCTTTTGGGGGAGTATTTGTAGATCGTTTTTCGCGGTATCGTACCTTAATTGGGACACAAATATTTTCGATGCTTCAGTCCTTAGCCTTAGCCGTGCTGGCGTTTACTGGTACGATTCAGGTATGGCATATCATCGCTTTAAGCTTATTTCAAGGATTAATTAACTCAGTCGATTCACCCGCACGACAAGCATTTGCGCCGGAATTAGTGGAACGTAGAGAAGATTTAGCCAATGCGATCGCGATGAATTCAACTATGATTAATGCAGCGCAATTAATTGGCCCAGCCATCGGCGGCTTACTCATAGCAAGAATTGGCGCTGCTTATTGTTTCTTAATTGATGGATTGAGCTATATTGCCGTAATCGCCGCATTATTGGCAATGAATATTAAACCCAGGCAAATTGCACTGACAATTGGTAATCCTTTCCAAAAAGTTGCAGAGGGATTTGTTTACGCTTTTAGCTTTCCATCAATTCGCGCCATCTTATTATTATCAGCTTTAGTCAGCTTCATGGGACTGCAATATATGATTCTATTGACCATTTTTGCAGAAGATATCCTCAAAGGTAGTGCCGAAACATTGGGATTTTTAATGGTAGCTTCAGGAGTGGGAGCTTCCACTGGTGGTATTTATCTAGCTACACGCAGAACAATAATAGGAATTGGCAGATTAATTGCCTTAGCACCAGCAATTTTAGGAACTGCTTTAATTGCCTTTTCCTTCTCTCGCATTTTACCACTTTCTTTATTCATTATGCTGTTTGTGGGCTTGGGAACAATTCTGCAAGTTGCGGCTAGCAATACATTTCTTCAAACCATTGTCGAAGATGACAAACGCGGGCGGTTGATGAGCTTATATACAATGTCATTTTTAGGGATATTACCTTTAGGACATCTATTCGGCGGCTTTTTAGCAAATCGCATTGGCGCGCCTAATACATTAACTATTAATGGCATAGTTTGTATTTTAGGGTCTATATTGTTTTACAGAAAACTTCCAGTATTAAAACAAGCTATTAGTGCATTCTATGAGCAAAAAAGCATTGGAGTGATCAAAAATTATTCCAGATAAATACTCTATAGGTGTACTTGCAAAATACAGACTATATTATAACTGGCTTTATTTAATTTATTTGAAAGTGGAATCCTTGAGAAAACCAATTTTCAGGAAATTTCAGTTTCATCTGAAGTTTTTAACTTCTGCAAAATTTGTTCAATTTGAAAAACTCTTTCATTTCTACTTTGTGATTTAAAGATATCTAAAGCTTTTTCTAAAGCAGCTATACCGTCATTTTTTTGATTGCTTTGTAAAAGTGCCACTGCGGAATTAGCCAAAGCATCGGCATAATTGGGATTAATTTCTAAAGCTTGCCGATAAGCTGTAATAGCTTCTTCCCAACGACTTTGACTAGCATAAACAATGCCAATACCGTTGTAAGCCAGAGCATGATTTGAATTCAGGCGAATGGCTTCTTGGTAAGCCTTAATAGCCTCCTCTGCCTGGTCTTGTCGAAACAACACATTTCCCAATTCAAAGTGTCCAAAGGCGTATCTGGGGAATTTCTTAATTAATTTGCGTAAGTTTTCTTCTGCACCTGTGAAATCGCCCTGACTGGATAAAGCATTAGCTTGTTGTATCAGTTGCGATCGCTCTTCGGGCTGTGAACCGCCAAATTGAGCTAGTTTTTGGACTTTATTGTTTACACGTTCGGGTGAATTTACCGCGACTTTTCCAGGATGCGCTAAGACTAATGGTGATATAGCAATTGTAGTGATGATACTCAGCGTTATGTATCTCAGAGTGGGAACAACTGCTGATTTCATTTGGCTATTCAGCTTCATGCTTTCCATACCTCAATCTGGTTCTGATACCCATAATAAATTCAAAATGACTAGCTACGGGAAACTGGGGATAACTTTATGCCCTCATCCCCAGTCCCCAATCAGTCTAAGTGCCTTCGCGCAACTTATCTAAAACACTGCGGTCTTCTAAGGTGGAAGTATCACCAGATACCTCTTGACCAGAAGCGAGATTCCGCAACAAGCGCCGCATAATTTTACCTGACCGCGTTTTGGGTAAAGCATCGGTAAAGCGAATTTCGCCCGGACGAGCGATCGCGCCAATTTCTTTAACAACGTGCTGCTTGAGTTCTTTAATCA
>REBL01000264.1 GCA_007692755.1 Nodularia sp. (in: cyanobacteria)
GTGAAAATCATGCTAATTATATCAATTGGCAGCAGCTATTTTCCAACTTACAGCCAGATAAATCAGAGACTTTGAAATAAAAAAATCTCTATGTAGTGGCGTGACAAGCCTAAAACAGTGCAATAGACAAAACTATTGTGGGGTGGGCTACTCGTCCCCCCAGAATAGGCATTTGGCCTGTTCCACCACCTCCACCGTAGGAGTTGATGAAATGTTTCGCAGATTAATTTTAGCCGGAGTTGTGGTAATTATTGTTTGGTTGGGCTTATTGTCTGGACCAGTCTCATCACAGCAAATAGAATCTCGGTTTAATAATTTACAAGCTGATTTCAATCGTGTAGAGTCGCGCTTAAGGCGAGTAGAGTCTCAGTTGAATCAAATGGGTAAAACTCCATCACCCAGAACATCACTTACCCGACCGCAGTCAACTGATGCTGAACGTGATTTATCACCCCAAGAGCAAAAATTTGAGCGCTTGGCTACCTTAGTGGTGGAATTAAAGCAACAAGTTAATGAATTAGAGAAGAGAGTTTCTCAAATAGAATCACCTTAAGCACTGAGGGTCAGATTTGAATTAAGGACTAAAGTCCTGACTACGAACAAAACAATTAGCGGTAACAAGTTTATTTCTCTATCACCAAAAACTTTCAACGTTCTCGCTGGGAATAAAACTCATTACCGCTATTCGTGCATCCCATTTATGGGTATGGCTTGCTAGTTTTCGCTAATTCGCTGAAAAACTTCAAAAAACCACTTTTAACCTTCGACAATCAATTTACCAACCATACCAGCACCACGGTGAGGTTCGCAATAGAAGGTGTATTCACCAGCAGGTGCGTCTGCGGGAATGGTTGTGGTTTGGGTTTGACCAGGACTCATCAGCAATTGCTTGTGAGACAGACCTTTTGCCAAATCAGCACTCTTAGCGGGGTTTAGCGCTTTGTCGAAAACAACGTTATGGGGAGGAACTTTGTTGTTAACCCACTCAATTGTGTCACCTGGTTTAACGGTCAATTTTTTAGGTTCAAATGCTAGCAATCCTTTGTCACTACCCAGTTTTACCTGGAAGGTCTCAGCTGAAGCGCTGGGTGTGAAAACGACAAAGCTGCTAACAACTAAAAGAACTGTCAACACCGATAGAGTCAAACGTCGCCAGCTTGCAGCAAACAATTTCATGGCTTTCTCCTAACTATAGTTTCTATTTCACCTTTACCATTTTAAATACAATCAACGCCAAAATATGACAATCTGTCGTAGATAAAATTTTTTTTTTATGATTTGGGCTAAATCATCAGTTTTTCTTGTGCAATAAACGATGATTGCGAGGCTATATTAAACCCAATAGTTCAGGGTTAAAGCATCATATTTTCAGATTATGCGTTAAAAATGCTGAAATAGGGAGAATTTATCGATTATCCCTACTATAAACACCACGGTAAACCTTTTTTCTACAAATCACTACGGTATACATCCCAGTCCAAAAACCTTTATTTGGGTAGGGTGCGTTATGGACGCTAGTCCTAACGCACCGAAGTTTAGGATGGTGCGTTGCGCTACGCGACAACACACCCTACAAAAGTTGTTTGTACCCAGTACCCAGGAATGAGTTATCTATCTAGAGTTTAGTAATAAATTTTACCACCACCCCACTTGTCACCAACTACTTTTGGTTGTAAAAGAATATGACCAGCAGTCGCTACTAAGTCATCTTCTGTGAAAATTCTCATTTCTGTGAAAATATCTGCACTCTTGAGGCTGGGGTGTATTTCAGAAATTTCCACTTCACCGTCATAGGTAGTAGGATTTTTCATGTAGTCCACCAATCCTTCAATATTATTGCGGTTTGGTGATGCTAGTGCCAGAGTTTCTGGTTCTAGTCCCACGTTTTGGTTAGTTTTGGTAACACCCCCAGCATGACACTGGGCGCAAGCAAATTGAAATAAGCGTTTACCTTCTTTTACTTGTTTAAGGCTGAGTACAACAGTATCACCCTGGTCATTTAATGGCACTGTTCTGATTGCTTCATCCAGTTGTAATGCTGTCGCGCTACCGACAACTAACTGAAATGTCAGCAAAAGGGTAGCAACAACAACGCCAATTAGTCTTCTAAACATGATTCCCCTTAAAATTTTTGACGCTCAACATAGCTAATAAAGCGATGCTCAATCTCCATGTTGCTGTAGTCTGCTGCTATCTCTGCGCTCAGTCGGTTTGCAAAACCCATAATAGTGATTAACACAACAGATAGAGATTGAGTCACTGTAATACCAATATCACGTTCAGAGTGCAATTTGTCGCCCAAAATATGGGGAGGGTTGAAGTGGGGATCAATGGCTAATACGTCAATATAGACTTAATATTATTTAATATTGGAATTTAACAATTTAGCCTTTGCCTCCTGTGAATGTTGCACCTTGAATAAAGTAGCGGTTAAAAAAGGCATAAATCCCTAAAGCTGGCAAGGTAAACATCATGGAAGCAGCCATAATATAATTCCAATAGCTGATATATTGCCCTTTAAAGCTATTTAAACCCAAAGGTAGGGTAAACATTTCTGGGTCGAAGAGGATAACGATGGGGAGTAGAAAATTATTCCAACTACTCATAAACACAAAAACTGCTTGGGCTGCGAGGGCGGGTTTGGCTAGAGGTAAGACAATATGCCGAAAAATTCCCAAGGTATTTAAACCATCTAATTGACCCGCTTCTTCTAATTCTTTAGGAAAATTTACAAAGAATTGCCGCATCATAAAAATGAAGGTGGCGTTAACCATACCAGGAACAATCATGCCTTGGTAGGAATTGAGCCAGCCAATGGCTTTTAAAATTAAGAATGTGGGAATGAGGGTGATTTGTGTCGGGACTGCTAACAATGCCAAAATTAAGAAGAACCAGAAGCTTTTACCAACAAAAGTCAGTCTGGCTAAAGCATACCCGGACATGGAATTAAATAGTAAGTTTAGGAGGGTGACGCTAACGGCTATGAAGACACTGTTAAAAAACCATCGCCAAAATAACGGTTCCTGCACAAATATCTGTCTGTAATTATCAAGAGTAAAATTTTGAGGGAAAAAATTTAATTCTCCACTGATAATTTCTGATAGGGGTTTAAAGGATGCGGAAAGCGCCCACAGAAAAGGAATTAAGGTGATAACTGCATATAGGGTGAGGACAAGATATAACAGGACTTTTAGCCAAGGGAAGCGGGAAATATTAGTCATGTTTTTTCCCCTCCAAAGATGCGCTGCTGAATCAAGGTGACGGCTATGATGATTATTGCCAGCAAAAAGGCGATCGCGGCCGCATATCCCATCTGTAAATTACGAAATACAGACTGGTAAATTAGTAGTACCATAGTCAAAGTGGCGTTGTTCGGCCCACCTGTACCACCAGAAAAAATGTAGGACTGATCAAAAAGTTGAAAAGTCCCAATAATTCCTATAGCCACGACAAAAAAAGTCACGGGTTTGAGCAGGGGAATGGTAATATAGATAAACTTTTGCCACCAATTTGCCCCATCAAGTTCTGCCGCTTCGTAGAGTTTTTGGGGGATATCTTGCAAAGCTGCCAAATATATCACCATATAAAATGGTGCAGTTGACCAAATATTCATAATCATAATGCCTCGGAGTGCCACGGCTGGATCACCTAACCAGTTATAGGTAGGCAAACCCAGAAAGGCGAGAACATGATTTAATAGTCCATCGGTGTTATAAATCCACATAAATATCAGCGTCAGTACGGCTGAGGATGTGACTGTGGGTAAAAAGAATAATATCCGCCAGGAGTTTTTCCCCCGAATGCCAGAATTAAGGGTTACTGCCAGTAATAAAGCTAAAATGGTTTGAGTTGGGACAACAATGGCGACATATTCGGCTGTATTTCTCAAAGCAATTCCCACTCGTTCATCTTCAACTAAGCGGGTAAAATTGCGAAAGCCGATGAAGTCGTAGTCAATACCGCCGAGAAGTTGGACTTTGTGCAGGGAGAGAAAAACGGCGTAGACTATGGGTAGAATTACAAAACACCCCAAAACCAAAATTGTGGGCATCATAAACATATACCCAGCTAAGGTTTCGGTAATATTCCATCTGGGGTTTATTCGCCGTCTCTGATTTGGAAGTACCATTGAACCTTCCTGTAGTTTAGTCTCAAACTGGTGGTGGCGAGTTTGCTCGTAGATAATTTTCGATGGTAGCTTCAGTCAGAAGCCCAGAAATATATCTAAATGCTGTTTTTGCTATGGTTGGAAGTAGGGATTTTTGGTTCATTCCGCGTCAACCAGTAGGTGTTTTTTTGAACATTGAAAATTTTACGCCTGAAATCCTTACGTCATCTGGTTTTGAACCCTCTCACACTTAAATTGAGGTTGACGCAAATCGCTAAACCCTTGCTATGAAAGCTTTTGAGCTATTTTTAAAATGTCTATCTTGACAACGCGATCGCTGAAAAGCTATATTCATTTTAGGTTGACGAAACAGCACCTTGAAAACCAAATATATCAATGCTTCCAGATGTGGGCAGTTAAAATCACCAATAATCCCTATCAGGGATTGAAACAAGTCTCACTCACAACTCATAAAAATAAAGTGACTTTATGTTAAAATCACCAATAATCCCTATCAGGGATTGAAACAAGAAAATTTACCGTGATAAAGGAGGTGTGCTTAGTTAAAATCACCAATAATCCCTATCAGGGATTGAAACCTATAAGATTTGCATCTTGTGGGATGATAAAAGTTAAAATCACCAATAATCCCTATCAGGGATTGAAACATTGAAAGATATATTAAAAGGATGCGCTTTTATCTTGTTAAAATCACCAATAATCCCTATCAGGGATTGAAACATAATTTTGAGTCTCACTAAGAAAATCTTTATAAGGAGTTAAAATCACCAATAATCCCTATCAGGGATTGAAACTGATTCAATTGTTTCTGGGAATTCATTTTCATTTGTTAAAATCACCAATAATCCCTATCAGGGATTGAAACTCTGCATTCTCAACTGAGTATTATAAACTTTATCGTTAAAATCACCAATAATCCCTATCAGGGATTGAAACCAGAAATATTAAATTGGTACGAGGAAAAAAGATAGTTAAAATCACCAATAATCCCTATCAGGGATTGAAACTTAATTAAGCGATCGCTCAAATATTAATCAGGTTAAAATCACCAATAATCCCTATCAGGGATTGAAACTTAATTAAGCGATCGCAACCGCATTTTAAAATTTGTTAAAATCACCAATAATCCCTATCAGGGATTGAAACTTAACCATCTAATCGCAACGAAACCCATAATATTCAAACTGTTAAAATCACCAATAATCCCTATCAGGGATTGAAACTTGTGTAGTTGATAAAGGGCGAAAATCCTTGTTTCGTTAAAATCACCAATAATCCCTATCAGGGATTGAAACAAATCAACCGAAACTTTGTCGATTTTTCCTCCGACCATGTTAAAATCACCAATAATCCCTATCAGGGATTGAAACTTTCCGGGGAGATTCTTCTACGGAATTGTCCGCGTTAAAATCACCAATAATCCCTATCAGGGATTGAAACCGAATGAGTGTGCTAGATGTGGAATTCCAGCTCGTAGTTAAAATCACCAATAATCCCTATCAGGGATTGAAACCGGGGATAAGGATGTACCCAAATGGACTTAAGTATCTATCCTCCCCCTGACTTGTCCATTGAATCTGATGTCACCTCAAAAACTACCCTTGATGCTTACACAGCTCTAGGCGTTCCCGAAGTATGGATATACAGTAACTCTGGGTTAAAAATTTACATTCTTCAAAGTGACAGATATTTAGAATCTGCTGTTAGTCCCACTTTTCCCAACTTACCCATCACAGAAATTATTCCCCATCTGGTGCAAAAAGCCATTGATGAGGGAACAAGTCAAATGTTGCGACAACTCAAAACCTTAGGAGTCAGTCAGAAAAATAAGAATAGTATTCTATTTTAAGCAAACAAAACCAATACCCAAAAATCCAGGAATTACGCATTGACAATATTTCGGAAAATTTTTTGCGGTTTTGAGATGCCGACGACATTTGAATCTGTGAGAAAATTAATAAAACACAGGATAATCATTCACCATGACAGAATTACTCGAACAAGCGATTATCAAACTCAAAAGCTTACCAGCCAGTCAACAAAATTCTATGGCTACGATGATTTTAGAAGAACTGGAAGATGAACAGCGATGGGATGAAGCTTTTGAGCGTTCTCCAGATGCACTAGCTCTCCTAGCAGCCCAAGCGATGGCTGAATATCGCGCAGGTAAAACTCAACAGTTAGATCCAGATACATTGTGAATTCTCGTATTACTTCTCAGTTTCGCCAAGCTTTTGGTAATTTACCTGAAAATGTGCGAGAGCAAACCCGCGAAGCATATCGCCAATTTAAACAAGACCAAAATTATCCCAGTTTACGTTTCAAAAAAGTGCATCCAGAATTACCTATTTATTCTGCAAGAGTCAGCAGAAGCTATCGAGCCGTTGGACAGTTAGAGGGAAATACAGTTATTTGGTTTTGGGTGGGGTCACATACAGAGTATGAAAGGCTACTATCTCAGTTGTAGTAAATAAACACTGTCTCCCTGTTTAAGAGATTCATATATTTCTTGTAAGGTGGCATCAATAATTTCTTCAACGGCTCCGGTTGGTTTGCTTAAACGTCTTTCAACACGTCGTATCAGTTCCTTTTTATCAATAGACATCTTGAAGAGTTTCTAAACTATTAGGAATAGCCTTTTCAAGGTGGTGAGATTGAGAACGAGAATTGCGCCTAACGCACTTCGTGCTTCGCTTCGCTGATGCGCCTCTGCGTGAGATAATAATTTATTCCCTAGCACGAATTTGCTGATTAGCGGCATTTTGCGCCCGTAGCATCGCAGACTTTAAAGATTGTTGACCAAGCAAAGCACTAAGAAACTGATTATCAAAATTATTAGCGATCGCACCGGGATAATTACCCAACTGCCACATAGTAGCATAATCAACACCAGCTATAAGAGGCGACAGCAAAGCATCCCGATCATAACCCAACTTAGCCGCAACCGATTTCCGTGTAGGCAAAGCAAACCCCGTACCCGTCCATTGTGCCATTCCTTCCTTACCCGTCAGAAAAGAAATCAACTCCCAAGCTGCGGCTTTGTGCTGTGACTGCTTATTCATCACATAGGCAACCGTAAAAACCATCGTACCTTTTTTATCATTAATAGTAGGTACTTCTGCCGTCGCAAACTCCAACTGTGGAAAAGTCGTTTCCAAATAAGGAATAGCCCAATTACCATCAATCACCATTCCTACCCGACCTTGACCAAACATTTCCGTTCCTGAATTAGTCCCAACATCAGTAGCTTGGGCAGAGGTGCGGTCTTTTCGATACTGGTCTACCACTAACTGCAAACCTCGCAAAGCTTCAGGAGTTGCAAAAGCAGCATAACCATTTTCATCAACCACCTTTCCGCCAAAAGCCGCAATTTTGTAAGCTTGGTGACTCAACTCTGGACTAACTCCAAAGCCATATCTGTTCATTTTTCCTGTCAATTTTTGGGAATAGCTGCGTAATTCATCCCAAGTTCCAGGAGGACGGCTTAAACCTGCGGCTGCAAAAGCCTTTTTGTTATAAAATAGTGCCAAAGTGGAATAATCTTTCGGCAGACCATAGATATAATTTTCGTCTTTAAAATTATCCAGCAAGCCCTCCTCAAAGTCCTCTAGGTCAAATTCGGGGGTAATGTAAGAATTCAACGGTTCTAGGATATTCTGACCCATAAAGAAAGGAGCTTCCAAGGATTCCAGATAAAACACATCCGGCGCAGCTTCCCCAATCAAGCGAGTAGTGATGACATCCATGTATTGGTCAGAAATCACCTCATATCTCACCTTGATATCTGGATGCTGTGCTTCAAAGTCTTGTAATAACTGTCTTAATAACTTTTGTTCTACCGGATTCCCAGCCCAACCGCTCAGTTTGATGGTTACAGCACTGGTTGGGTGCGTTGATACTTGAAAACTATGGTAACTGATGACAGCGATCGCGATCGCTATGACCAGAGCGAAAAATTTAATCCAGCTTTTTTTGCTCACAAACAGATGCCAGCTCTTTCATCTAGCTTATAAGAGTATGGGGAACTGGGTATTAGGGATTGGGTATTGGGATTGAGAAGTTTCTTTCCCCCTGCGCCCTACTCCCTACTCCCTGCTCCCTGTCCCTTCTATTCAGCAGCTGTAGAACTCAAGCTCATGGTTTCCCACAACACCATAGGATGTGTAGTTGGTATGGGTTGGTGCAAAGCAATTAGCTGGGCTAAGGTGTTCTTTAATTGCGTGCGGGAGACAATATCATCTACAAATCCATGTTTTAACAAATCTTCTGCGGTTTGAAAATCTTCTGGTAGTTTTTCACGCAGGGTTTGCTCAATCACTCGCCGACCTGCAAAACCGATGGTTGCTTTGGGTTCTGCAATAATAATATCTCCTAACATGGCAAAACTAGCGGTAACGCCGCCTGTGGTGGGATTTGCCAAGATGGGAATATAAAGTAGTTTGGCTTGACGATGGCGTTCTAAGGCTGCGGAGATTTTCGCCATCTGCATTAAAGAAAGCATTCCTTCTTGCATTCTCGCGCCACCAGAGGTACAGACGATGACTACAGGATAGCGTCGTTGAGTTGCTTGTTCAATTAAGCGGGTAAGTTTTTCTCCGACCACTGAACCCATGCTACCGCCCATGAAGCGGAAATCCATCACGCCCAGGGCGATGGGTAAACCGTTGATTTGACCCAATCCGGTTTTAACTGCGTCTACTAAACCCAGTTTATCTTCCATTTCCCGCAGGCGATCGCTATAGGGTTTGCGATCGCGAAATTGCAGGGGATCTGTGGGGCGCAAATGCTCATCTATTGGTTGCCAAGTATTGGTATCTATCAACTGACGGATACGCTCATCGCTATCCACTCGGTTATGATGTCCACATTCAACACAAACCATTTGGTTAGCTTTCAGGTCTTTTGTATAGCTTAATACGCCACACTTGGGACATTTATGCCACAGCCCATCAGCAATTTCCCGTTCTTGGCGTTCTAGGTTGGTAGATCCTGATTTCCGTCGATTTGCAAACCAATCTAACAGAGACTTTAAACCACGTGATTCTTCGTTGTT
>REBL01000093.1 GCA_007692755.1 Nodularia sp. (in: cyanobacteria)
CCAAAAATGACAATCGACCCAGCAGTTGCAGGGTCGTCGTTAACAGCAGAGCCAAACCGCTACTTCTCTTGAGTTTCTTCGGCTTGAGTACTGCTCATGCCGTATTTACGTAAGAAGCGTTCAACTCGACCTTCAGTGTCGATCAGCTTCTGGGTACCAGTGTAAAAGGGATGATTTCCAGACCATACGTCTACGTGTAATTCTGGCTTGGTGGAGCCAATGGTCATTACAACTTGACCGTTACAGTAAACTTTAGCTTCTGGATACCATTGGGGATGAATATCAGATTTAGCCATGTTTTTTGTCTTGAACCTATGTCAATTATAACTTTTAGAAGGGACTGGGGAGTTTTAGATTTTGGATGAGACTGCAATCTAAAATCCAAAATCCAAAATCCAAAATTGACTTAACGTTTGGAGTACTGAGGAGCTTTCCGGGCTTTGTGCAAACCATATTTTTTCCGTTCTTTGGCACGGGGGTCACGAGTTAAGTAGCCCTCAGTTTTCAAAGGTGGACGGTTATCTGGGTCTAGTTGACACAGGGCGCGAGCTACACCTAAACGAATAGAATCAGCTTGTCCTGTCAAGCCGCCGCCTTCAGCTTTCACCAAAATGTCGTATTCGTTTTCTAGTCCCAAAGTTTCTAGAGGGTTTTTAATCACTCCCAGGTAGTTGGCGTTGAATTGAAAGTACAATTCTCCATCCTTACCATTGACAGTCAATTTACCTTCACCTGGAACCAATCTGACTCGTGCGACTGCGGACTTGCGACGACCAGTACCCCAGTACACGGCGCGACCGCTATTGCTATCTGCTACTACCATTAATTTTCTTCTCCAGGAATTGTATTAATTTTTAGTTCTTTGGGTTTTTGCGCTTCGTGGGGATGAGTTGGCCCAGCGTAAACTTTGAGTTTGGTAAATAACTGCTTACCCAAACTATTTTTAGGCAGCATACCTTTGACGGCGTGTTCTAATATCCTTTCTGGTAGGCGTTGTTGCAGTTTAGCGAAGGTTTCCGTTTTCATTCCGCCGGGACGGCCTGAATGGCGACGGTAAAGTTTTTGGCTGCTCTTTTTGCCTGTAACTGCGATTTTTTCGGCATTGATCACAATTACAAAGTCACCTGTGTCCATGTGGGGAGTAAATTCGGCTTTCTTTTTGCCTCTCAAAATCATGGCGATTTCGGTGGCGAGGCGGCCGAGGCGTTTATCTGTGGCATCTACTACGTACCACTCACGCTCAAGGGTTGCTTGAGGAGGAAGGTAGGTTTTTGTTGTCATTAGAGTTTTGTTTTACAAAAGTGGTGTGGAATTGAGGTAAACGGTTTCTGTTTGGGGATATTCCAGAGGAATATCTGTAGGAAAGACCAATTTAGGCAGGGTTTCGTACCAAATCTCTGGCGAAAAAGGAAAATCTGGATAGCCTACTCTGAGCAAACACAAACCTTGGGGAGGGGCAGCGTATTTGACTTCTTCGCGGCGTTCTTCTTGCCAGAGTTCGGTAAAGCCAGCAAGTGTCAGCTTACCGGAGCCTACCTGTGCCAGCATCCCTACTAACAGCCGTACCATGCCATACAAAAATCCATTGGCCTGAATTTCAATATGAAGAAATGGCCCACTACGATGACATTGTGCTGCTTGCACCTCTACCCAAGAATGCGATCGCTTGGAACCTGCACGGTGAAATGCGGCCAAATGATGCTTCCCCATCAAGGGTTCGAGGGCAGCTTGGATTAAGCATTCATCCAGGGGTGCATAATAATAATGCCAACTGAAGGGTCTGACGAACAAGTTCGGCCGATCTTCAGTGTATATCGTGTAGCGATATCGGCGATAGGCAGCACTAAAGCGCGCGTGCCAACGATTATCTACAGCAGCTGAAGCCTTTATCAGTATATCTTGCGGCAGATAGCTATTCAGAATTGATGCCCACCTGTGAGGTGGGATTAATCCTGTGGCTTCAAAATGGGCGACTTGAGCAGCTGCATGAACTCCAGAATCGGTTCGCCCCGCACCATGTAGAGTCACATGATAACCAAGAACCGTAGCGATCGCTATTTCAATTTCTTCTTGAACTGTACGATGCTGCTTTTGTCTTTGCCAGCCGCAAAAGTGAGTGCCGACGTATTGAATTACGAGGGCGACTCTATGGGTTTCGGTAGGAACCGGTTGGCTTTCTAACATACTGATTTTGTCTATTGGGATCTGTCTTTGCCATTCACTCATGACTCATGACCGATCACCAATCAACTAAACTAGCTCGATGATTGCCATTTTTGCCTGGTCTCCCCGACGCGGAACGGTACGCATAATGCGGGTATAACCACCTTGGCGTTCGCCGTAACGACTTGGAGCTTGCTCAAATAAAGCATGAACTAGTTGCTTGTCGTAGATATAACCCAGAGCTTCCCGACGTGCTGCTAAGGAGCCGTTTTTGGCTAGGGTAATCATTTTCTCTACTTCACTACGGACAACTTTAGCTCGAATTAAAGTTGTGGTGATTCGACCATGACGGATGATCTCTGTGGTCAACGCTCGCAAGAGGGCGCGACGTTGGTCAGCTGGTTTACTGAGTTTTTTAACTCGACAACGGTGACGCATAATAAGGGACTATGAATGAGTAAAAGTTTGGACTTATGTGTGTTTAGTGCCTCTTTCTTGGGGCAGGGTAATACCTAAACGGCGCTGTAAGGCTTCAACTACCTCTTCTGCTGACTTTTGACCAAAGTTTTTAATTTCTAACAAGTCTTCTTGAGTGAAATCTAATAAATCGGCCACAGAGTTAACTTGTGCGCGTTTGAGACAGTTATAAGCCCGCACAGAAAGTTGCAACTCTTCAATGGGAATTTGGGCGGTGGGGTCGTCTGGGACTTCAGCGCCTGTTTCTGTTGGTTCCAGTGAAATATCTTTCAATGGATTGAATAGCTCTACCAGAATACCAGCTGCTGATGATAGGGCTTCTTGGGGCGAAATACTGCCATTTGTCCAAACTTCTAACAGCAGTCTGTCTTTGGTAATTGAGCTTTCACCACGGGATTCTTCGACACTGTAGTTAACTTTGCGTACTGGCATAAATACTGAGTCGATTTGCAAAAAGTCCAAGGAAGTGGCTTCTTCGCGTCCTCGCTCTACTGTGCGATATCCTTTACCTTTCTCAATCCGGAATTCCATTTCCAGCTTGCCACCCTCAGCTAGGGTAGCGACATACTGGGTTTGGTCGATGACTTCTACTTCACTGGGTAAATCAAAGTGAGCCACAGTGACTGTTGCTGGTCCGTTAACGAGTAATCTGCCAATCTGGGGTTGAGAAGAATAGCTTCTGAGGATTACTTCCTTCATTTTCATGAGGATTTCCAGCACATCTTCCCGCACACCCGGAACTGTAGCGAACTCGTGGCTTACACCGGCAATTCTCACTGCTGTAACCGCTGTCCCCTCTAGATTCGACAGTAAAACCCGCCGCAGCGCGTTGCCAACTGTTGTTCCTTGACCACGCTCTAGAGGTTCCAGCACAAATTTACTGTAATGGCTCCGACTTTCCTCAGTATTAGACTCTACACATTCAATTTGAAACTGCGCCACGGATTAGCCTCCCTTCTTTAAGGTGCTGCTAGCAGGCAAATCAATTGCCTCGAATTTACTTTTTTTTCCCTAGCTTTCACTAGGTAGATTCAACTGCTTTTAATGGCAGTCTAATTTGATCACCCTATTTAGGGGAGATCATTATTTATTTTGGTTAGTTTGAAGTTTAGCAGCCCTCCCGACAGGAAGAGCTGACTTGCTTCTCTTTGCTCAAGCCATCACAAACAGGTTGCGTTTAAACTCGGCGGCGCTTGGGTGGACGGCAACCATTGTGAGGAATCGGGGTGATATCCCGAATCAAGGTAATTTCCAGTCCTGCTCCTTGAATTGCCCGAATCGCGGTTTCTCTACCTGCTCCGGGGCCACTTACCATGACTTCAATTTGGCGCATCCCTTGATCCATAGCCCGACGGGCTGCACTTTCAGCTGCGGTTTGTGCTGCAAAGGGAGTTCCCTTTTTTGCTCCCTTAAAACCGCTAGAACCAGCACTAGCCCAGGAAATAACGTCGCCATTTTGATCGGTAATGGTGACAATGCTATTGTTGAAAGTAGACTGGATGTAGGCCATCCCGTTGGGTACGTTGCGCTTCTGCTTTTTGCTCCCGCCTTTTTTAGTTGGTTGTCTTGCCATATTTGTTTAGTTAATCTAAGGTAAAACTTGCTTTGACGAGCAAGGGTTGAAAGTTTATTTGCCTGGAGCCTTCTTCTTACCAGCCACTGTCTGCCTTCTCCCACGACGGGTTCTAGCATTAGTGCGAGTTCTTTGACCTCTAACTGGTAAGCCCATGCGGTGACGACGACCACGGTAGCAACCAATATCAACCAAGCGCTTGATGCTCATGGCTTCTAAGCGCCGTAAGTCACCTTCAACTTGATAGTTGCTTTCGATTTCGCCCCGTAAGGCTGCTACGTCAGCATCACTTAAATCTTTAACGCGGATATCTGGGTTTACACCTGTAGCGGCTAAAATTTCCAGAGACCTTGTTAACCCAATTCCGTAAATATAAGTCAGACCAATTTCAACGCGCTTATCGCGTGGAAGGTCTACTCCGGAAATACGTGCCACAATTAATTTCTCCCTATTGTTATCGCAGTTACTATGACAAAGGCGTGATAATTGCCTTTGTAGCTTTTAATGGTGATTAATCTGTGTGATCACTCTTTGATGTTTTAGAGTGTTAGCCTTGGCGTTGTTTGTGTTTGGGGTTCACGCAAATCACCATAACGCGACCGCGACGGCGGATCACGTTACATTTTTCACACATTTTCTTGACTGAGGCTCGAACTTTCATGCCTTTCTAATTGACTCCAAATAGTAAATTATAGCATTTTTAGGGAAATTAATTCACTTAAGTAACTGGGTAGAACCCAAAAAGATGGTTTTATGGTAAGATTTTCGACATATAACTATTTTTTCCGCAGTCTATAAGTAATTCTACCTTTTGAAAGGTCGTAGGGAGTTAACTCAACTTTGACGCGATCGCCAGGTAAAATTTTGATGTAATTACGGCGAATCTTACCGGAAATGTGTGCCAAGACATTAAATCCATTGTCCAAATCAACGCGAAACATCGCATTGGGCAAGGATTCAGTGACAGTGCCTTCCATTTCGATCAAATCTTGCTTAGACAATTTGTTTTTTCCTCAATGCAACAATCTCCTTTTTATTCAGTTGCAGCACTTCATCTGCAAAAGAACATATTCTGAGAAATATATCAACAGTTTCTTAATATATCTTAGCTAAAATTGTCCCGCATCTTATCCATAGGAGAGAGAGACGCGATTGTTCGCGTCTGTCATGGGGAGTGAATGGTGATTTTGACTCCCCCTACTCATTCTATGAAGTGACGATTTTTCGCAATTCGTGAGTGACTTCTTCTTGGGACTGATCGCCATTGACTGTCATTAGTTTTTGGCGATCGCGGTAATAATCAATCAATGGTGCAGTATCAGCGCGGTAAACATCTAGACGATGACGAATTACCGCTTCGGTATCATCTTTTCGTCCTCTATCGAGTAAACGTGCTACCACAACATCATCTGGTGCATCCAGATTAATTGCCTTTTCGCCACCCTGATTCATTTCTGCCAGCAATTTTTCCAGAAAAACTGCTTGCGTGACCTTGCGAGGAAAACCATCAAGAATCCAACCGGATTTCACATCAGGTTGACTAAGACGTTCCTTTACTAAGTCCTGCACTAACTGGTCGGGGACTAAATCGCCGCTATTGACATAACTTTGAGCCTTTATTCCCAAAGGAGTTTCGTCTTTCATGGCTTGCCTTAATATTTCCCCTGTAGAAATATGGGGAATATTTAAGTCTTCCGCCAAAATTTGAGATTGAGTTCCTTTACCAGATCCGGGTGGTCCCAAGAAAATTAATCGAGTCACTGTCACTATTGTTTCACCATTCCTTCATAACGCTGAGAGATAACGTAAGTTTGGACTTGTTTAGCCGTATCAATTGCCACACCCACTAGAATTAGCAAAGAAGTAGCACCCAACCCTCTGAAAGTTGGTACTCCTAAAGCACTTTCCACAGCCGTGGGAATAATAGCCACAAAGCCCAAAAATATCGCCCCTAAAAAGGTTAGTCGATTGATTACACGCTCAAGATACTCACTGGTAGCTTTTCCGGGACGAATACCGGGAATGCTAGACCCCATTTTCTTCAAGTTCTGCGCTACATCAACCGGGTTAACAATCAATGAAGAATAGAAGTAACTGAAGAAAATAATTGAGACTAAGTAGACCAGAGCGTAAACCCAAGCCCCAGATCCCCCAGGACTGAGATAAGTATTGACAATGTTGGCTATTTCGGGATTTCTAGTGAAATTGGCGATCAACAGTGGCAGACTCAAAATTGCCGCCGCAAAAATAATCGGCATTACACCCCCGGAATTGAGCCGCAAGGGTAAATAACTCCGTTGTTCTGCCAATACCCTCCGACCTACTTGGCGACGAGCCGAAATAATTGGGATACGACGGATGCCTTCTTGAACGAAAACAATCCCCACAATTGTTGCTAGAAATACCAATATTAGAACGATTACACGACCAACGATTTCTCTACCGCCGACTTGCACCAAGTCAATGGTATCGCCTAAAGCTTTAGGTAACGAAGCCACGATGTTGACAAAAATCAACAATGAGGCACCATTACCCAGTCCCCGTTCTGTAATCAGTTCTGATGCCCACATCACAAACATGGAACCAGCAGTCAAAGCGATCGCTGTTTCAGCCACAAATGCTAAACCCGGAGTCAAAGCAAATTGGTTCAGGAAAATTGCCGAAAAAGCCACACTTTGAATAGTTGCCCATACTACAGTTACGTAGCGTGTGATTTGCGAAATTTTCCGCCGACCTGCTTCGCCTTCATTTTTCTGTAAATTTTCTAAAGATGGTATGGCCGCGGTGAGTAATTGGATGATAATGGACGCATTAATAAAGGGTAAAATCCCTAAAGCGAAGATTCCCAAAGTGGAAAGTCCCCGTCCAGAAAATATATCCAATAAACCGAATACGGCATTATTGCCGGCTATTGCTTCGGCAAACCGCGCTCTATCAAGTCCTGGTACCGGCAGAAAGATACCTAGGCGAACCAAAATTAAAATACCGACGGTGAGCAGCAGCCTACCTCTGAGGCCAGCTGCTTGCGCCATCTGCATAAAAGTTTCTTGAGCCGTTGGGGCTTTTTCTCGACTGATCATAGAATGCTACCTCTATAGTGAACCAGGCGCTGGCAGCGAGTTAGCTTGCAAAGTGCGCTTTTCCGGCTCACTTATAAGACTTCGCAACTACCACCAGCTGCTTCAATTTTGCTCCGAGCTTGTCCTGTGAAAGCTGCTGCTTGTACCTTGAGGGATACATTTAATTCGCCGTTGCCCAAAATTTTCAATGGACCCTTAGCAGCAGTGAGGATTCCTGCCTCTCTGAGGGATGCCAAAGTTACTTCTGTATTGGCAGGCAGGGAAGCTAGTTTATCTACATTAATCGTAGTGTAAATTTTCCGATTCACCACCGGAAAGCCCTTAAGCTTAGGTACTCGGCGGTACAATGGTTGCTGACCACCTTCAAAACCTGGTCTGGTACCGCTACCAGAACGAGATTTTTGACCTCTCATACCTAAACCAGCGCTAGCGCCTTGTCCTGCGGAAATACCCCTGGCTACACGGCGGCGGCGCTTTTTGGAACCTTTTTGGGGCTTAACATCGTTGAGTCTCATGATGTAATTAGTAATTGTTTACACAAAAGCTCTGACTTAAAAGTGCTGTGTTCGGGGGCTAGTGCTGAGTAAAAATACTAGCCTCAGCATCCCTTGACAGCTACTAAATGTAGAGTTTTTCTATAGGAATACCCCGATCTTCAGCCACTTCCGAAAGAGTCCGTAGTGTAGATAAAGCATTCACTGCGGCTCTAGCATTGTTGAGTGGATTGTTGGAACCGAGTTGCTTGGCCAAGATGTTACGAACTCCTGCCAATTCTAGAACAGTCCGAACAGCACCACCAGCAATTACCCCAGTACCAGGGGCAGCAGGGCGCATCATCACCTTAGCACCGCCACCCACACCATCAATAGGGTGCGGAATGGAGTTGGATTTGGTCATAGGGATATCAATCAGATGTTTTTTGCCATCGGCTACACCTTTTTTAACAGCACCGATGACATCTGAGGCTTTGCCTACTCCGACACCAACTTGACCTCGTTCATTACCGACGACAACAATCGCTCGGAAGCTAAGTTTTTTACCTCCCTTGACGACCTTGCTCACCCGGCGGATTTGGATGACTCGCTCTTGCCAGGTAGTTTCTTCTTTTTTTGTGCGGTTCGCTTTACGACGACCAGTTGCCATAATCAAATGCTCTCTATTAGTCAGTTGTCTTTTGTCCTTTGTCATTTGTCCTTAGCCAATGACTAACGACCAATGACTAATGACTTTAGAAATCTAAACCAGCTTCGCGGGCTGCATCAGCGAGGGCTTTGACACGACCATGATATAAGTTGCCACCGCGATCAAAGACTACTTGGGTAATTCCTTTCTCTAACAATCGCACTGCTATCAACTTGCCAACTTGCGCTGATGCGTCACAAGTAGCACCTGTAGCTGAATTAGATTTCAACTCTGGTTCAACAGTCGAGGCTGCTACTAATGTGTGATGCTGAGTATCATCAATTACTTGAGCGTAAATATGTTCGTTGGAACGAAACACAGCTAAACGCGGACGTTCTGCCGAGCCTTGAACTTTACCACGAACGCGCCGATGGCGACGCTGTTTTGATTCTCTACGAGTAAGTTTCATGTTTACTTCTTACCACTCTTACCAGTCTTACCAGCTTTGCGTCTGACTACTTCACCGGCATAACGAATCCCTTTACCTTTGTAGGGTTCTGGGGGACGAACGGCGCGAATCTTCGCTGCTGTGTTACCTACTATTTCTTTGTCGTAACCACTAACGACGATGCTTGTGTTAGTTTCTACAACAAACTCAACTCCGTCTGGTGGCACAATATGCACTTGATGGCTGTAACCAATGTTCAAAACTAGGTTACGTCCTTGAAGTTGGGCGCGATAACCTACACCTTGAATTTCCAAGCGACGCTTGAAGCCTTGGGAAACTCCCTCGACCATGTTAGCGACCAAGGTACGGCTTAAACCGTGCATTTGCCGAGAGACACGGGTCTCATCACGACGGGTGACATTTAATATTTCCCCTTCTTTGGAGACAATGACATTGGCTGACAAAGTGCGAGAAAGTTGCCCTTTGGGGCCTTTCACCAAAACTTTGGGGCCATCAATTGTCACTTCCACTTTGGCGGGAATAGTAATTGGTTGTTTACCAATACGAGACATGATTTTTTGTCCTTTATCTTGAGTCCTGAGCGCTAAGGACTAACTAATGACTACCAAACATAGCAAAGTACTTCACCACCCAAGCTCTGACGACGTGCTTCACGGTCAGTCATGATGCCACTGGATGTAGAAATAATGGCAATGCCGATACCACCTAGTACCCTTGGTAATTCTTTTCTAGTGGAGTAAACGCGCAAACCTGGTTTACTCACTCTCTTCAAGGCAGTGATTAAGGGTTGACGATTTTTACCCTTGTATTTCAGGGAAATCACGAGATTCCGCTTAACCCCTTCTTCTGCTTCCGCAATTTCAGCAACAAAACCTTCCTCTTGTAGTACTTTGGCAATACTACGAGTCATTTTTGTAGCTGGCACTTGTGTCGTTTGATGTCTTGCCAGGTTGGCATTGCGGATGCGCGTCAGCATATCTGCAACTGTATCGTTAGCCGCCATCGTTCCCTCTTTAGATGAACTTATTGATCGCGAAAGGGCATTCCCATTTCTTTTAGTAAGGCGCGACCCTCTTCGTCGTTTTTCGCTGTTGTGATGATGGAAATATCCATACCACGGATTTGATCGATACTGTCGTACTCGACTTCTGGAAAAATTAGCTGTTCTCTCACACCCAGAGTATAGTTTCCGCGACCGTCAAAACTTTTAGGACTAATGCCCCGAAAGTCTCTAATTCTGGGTAATGACAAGCTAATTAATCTATCCAGAAAAGCATACATTCGTTCGCTTCTGAGGGTGACCATAATGCCTACGGGCATCCCCTCACGAATTTTAAAGCCAGCGATCGCCTTTTTCGCCCGCGTTACTACTGGTTTTTGACCAGTGATTACCGCAATTTCCTTTAAAGACGCTTCTAGCGACTTAGCATTTTGAGCCGCTTCGCCTAAACCTCGGTTAATCGTAATCTTTATCACCTTTGGTACTTGATGTACATTGGTGTATTGAAACTGATTAATCAATTTAGGGACGATTGTCTCTTGGTATAAGTTTTTGAGTCTGGTTGTCGGCATACTTTCTTGTCCTTATCCCTGGGCTTGGTCAGGGAAACTTTTTTAAGGTTTAATTCTTTAGTTATTCAGAATTTCGCCTGTTTTCTTCAGCATTCTCACTTTTTTACCTTCTGCGGTGAAGGTGTAACAAACACGACTGGTGACGTTTTGCTTGCTGGAGTAAAGCATCACGTTGGAACTATGGATGGGAAATTCCTGGGTGACGATCTTACCTGATTCCCCTTCTTGCTGGGGTTTCACGTGCTTAGTCTTCATGTTGACACCTTTGATAATGACTTTGCTCAGTTGGGGTAGTGCTTGGACTATTTCGCCAACTTTGCCTTTGTCTTTACCTGCAATTACTTGCACGGTGTCACCAGTTTTGACGTGCATTTTATAAAATACTTTCGGCTTTTCCTTGCGGTTCGCCATTATAGTACCTCCGGAGCCAGAGAAACAATTTTAGTGAAGCTCTTTTCACGTAATTCACGGGCAACTGGGCCAAAAACCCGTGTACCTCTGGGATTACCATCTTTGTTGATGATCACGGCAGCGTTATCGTCAAAGCGAATGGTCATACCACTATCACGGCGGATGCTATGACGGGTGCGGACAATCACTGCTTCGATTACATCTGACTTTTTTACGGCCATGTTAGGAATGGCATCTTTAACAACGGCAATAATTCTGTCGCCGATGAAACCATAACGTCTGTTGCCACCACCTAATACACGGATGCACATAATTTTTTTGGCACCGCTATTATCTGCGACATTCAGGTAAGTCTGGGTTTGAATCACAATTAGTCTCCCTTTTATCCTGATTTATTCGTGTAACCAGGGTTACATTGTGGCTTTAGTATTCAAGATGTCTTTGACTTGCCAGCGTTTGGTTTTACTCAAAGGTCTAGTTTCTTGAATCCGCACGCGATCGCCTACTTTGCATTGATTCTCTTCGTCATGAACTTTATAACGACGGGTTTGAACCATGATTTTGCCGTACTTGGGATGGGGAGCGCGGTTTTCTACAGCAACGACCACCGTTTTTTGCATTTTGTCGCTCACTACCAAGCCGACTCTTTCTTTGATTGCCATAAACTCCTATTGTTGTTCTTTTGCCGGTTGACTTGCTGCCCGTTTGCGCTCAGTCTCGACAGTCAGCAACTGAGATAGGCGATGTCGGGCGTGTCGGAATTGGTGAGGCTTTTCTAGTTGTCTTGTCGCTTTTTGCAAGCGCAACTGAAAAAGTTGTTTTTTAACAGCGAGAATTTCCTCAACCAGCTGCTCGTCGCTGAATTCTCTAGCTTCTGAAATCTTGGGAAGAGGCATAACCTACTCCTGCTCCTTTGGTTGAGAACGCACAATAAACTTAGTTTTAATCGGCAGCTTATTTGAAGCCAAACGCATCGCTTCGCGCGCGATTTCTTCAGAAACACCAGCGATTTCAAACATAATGCGTCCTGGCTTAACTACGGCTACCCAAAACTCTGGAGAACCTTTACCAGAACCCATCCGGGTTTCAGCTGGGCGCATGGTTATCGGTTTATCTGGGAAAATCCGAATCCAGATTTGTCCACCCCGGCGAATATAACGGGTCATTGCCCGACGGGAGGCCTCAATTTGCCGGGCAGTAATCCAAGATGGTTCTTGAGCTTGGAGAGCAAAATCACCAAAATCAATGTTGCAGCCACGGGTAGCTAGGCCTTGCATCCGTCCGCGCTGTTGTTTGCGGAATTTAGTTCTTTTAGGACTTAACATGGTTCGTCATTTGTCATTGGTCATTGGTCATTGGTCATTGGTCATTGGTCATTGCTAAGGACTAAGGACAAATCACTAATGACTTATCCTTCATTAGAACGGTCTTCAAATTGCTGACGACGACGTTGTTGTTGACGACGACGAGGTTCGCGATCGCGATCGCGGTCGCGTGTACTGGGTGGGGCTGGAGTTTCTTCTTGTCCAGGGATAATTTCTCCCTTGAACACCCATACTTTGATTCCTAGAATCCCGTAAATTGTTTTGGCTGTGCAGTAGGCGTAGTCAATATCAGCCCGTAAAGTATGTAAAGGTACTCTACCTTCACGAGTCCACTCTGTCCGGGCAATTTCTGCACCGTTGAGGCGACCACTGACTTGAATTTTAATGCCTTGAACACCAGCACGTTGAGCGCGCTGAATGGCTTGCCGTACTACCCGCCGAAACGAAACACGTCGTTCCAACTGTTGAGCAATGTATTCGCCAATCAGGGAAGCATCAGCATCAACTTTTTGAACTTCGACTACGTTAATGCGAATTTGGCGATTACCACCCAGCACTTCTTGTAGTCCAATCCGCAGTGATTCAATACCTTGTCCACCACGACCGACAACTACACCAGGTCTAGCTGTGCGTACTTCTAAGTCAATTTGGTCGGCTTTGCGCTCAATTCTGACTTCGGAAATCCCGGCGTTGTTTTGAGCCAGTTTACCCAGCTTTTTTTCTATGTACTGACGCAGTTTGTAGTCTTCTTGTAAAAGTTCTGGATAGCGTTCAGGAATTGCAAACCAACGGGATTGATGCTCTCTTGTAATACCCAGGCGAAAACCAACTGGATGAATCTTCTGTCCCACAAATGCTTCCTCTAAAATTTCTGACTTTACGCAATTTTTCGGGTTTGATAATTATTCAGCAGTAGCATCAGCTACAGCCACAGTGATATGACACGTTGGCTTGCGAATTTGATAAGCTCGCCCTTGCGCTCTGGGTTGAAACCGTTTTAGCACTGGACCTTGATTGGCATAAGCCTGAGTAATTACCAGATTTGTCCGGTCTAAACCAGCATTATGCTCGGCATTAGCGGCGGCACTTCTGAGAAGCTTTAATATTGGTTCACAGGCTCGATAGGGCATGAATTCCAATATAATTAGTGCTTCTCGGTAAGAACGCCCTCTAATTTGGTCGAGGACACGACGCACTTTGTAGGGAGAGATGCGGATATAACGAGCGATCGCCTTAACTTCAGTAGTATCAATAGCCATAATTTTCTCCTTTAGTCATTAGTCATTGATTATTAGTCTTTAGCTGATGACTAATGACTAATAACTATCTCCCTGCTTTTTTATCACTCTTCCCATGACCTCTATAGGTACGTGTGGGGGCGAACTCTCCTAACTTGTGTCCTACCATTTGCTCGTTCACAAAAACCGGAACGTGTTGACGACCGTTGTGAACAGCGATGGTATGACCTATCATTAAGGGCAAAATTGTCGAAGCTCTCGACCAAGTTTTGATTACTTGCTTTTCGTTTTTAGCGTTGAGCTTTTCAATCTTGGTCAGCAAGTGATCGGCCACAAAAGGCCCTTTTTTTAAAGAACGACCCATAATTCAATTTTGGATTTTGGATTTGAGATTTTGAATTCAAAATTTGAGAATTTCGGATTTTAATGAATTAGGTCTCTGGTCAAGTTTCACAAATTCTGGATACTGACAAATCAACCCAATCTAAAATCCAAAATTTAAAATCTAAAATTCTATGATTGACGACCACCACGACCACGTTTAGAAGATTTACGGCGGCGACGTACGATCAATTTGCTGCTGGCTTTCTTGGGTTTGCGTGTCTTCGCACCCAAAGTAGGTTTACCCCAAGGTGTTACAGGGCCTGGTCTACCAATAGGCGCTCTACCCTCACCACCACCATGTGGGTGATCCACGGGGTTCATGACGCTACCTCTAACCTTAGGACGGCGACCCTTCCAACGATTACGTCCGGCTTTACCAGCACTCAAGTTTCTCGCGTCGGTGTTACCTACTTGTCCGATGGTGGCGTAGCATTCGCGCCGAATCATCCGCACTTCTCCCGAAGGTAATTTCAGTGTGACATACTGACCTTCTTTGGCGACCACTTGAGCGTTAGCACCAGCAGCCCGGACAATTTGTCCGCCTTTACCGGGTGTTAGTTCTACGTTGTGTACGCTTGTACCCAAGGGAATATTCAAAAGTGGTAAAGCATTACCATCTTCAAAGGGAGAATCAGGCCCAGCAATAATTGTTGCACCAACTGGCAACTTATTGGGGTGAAGAATGTAACGCTTTTCGCCATCTTGGTATAACACAAGGGCAATCCGCGCATTCCGGTTGGGATCATATTCAACGGCTATGACTTGGGCGGGAATATTACGTTTATCCCGTTTAAAGTCAATGATCCGGTACATTTGTTTGTGTCCGCCACCCCGACGACGGCTAGTGATGCGCCCTTGGTTGTTACGACCTTTGGGGCGATGCACGTATTCTGTTAAAGATTTTTCCGGCTTTGATTTGGTAATTTCGGCAAAGTCGGAAACCGTAACTTGGCGTGTACTAGGGGTATAAGGACGATAAGAACGAGTACCCATTTTTCTTTATACCTCTGGGAATAGAACTTGTCTAATTTTCTCTTCATCCCCAGGGGCTACAGTGACGATAGCTCTTTTGTATTGGGGCTTGTAACCAATAAATTTACCAACACGACGCTGTTTGCGTGGTGGCATCATGGTATTAATTTTGACTATTTTGACCGCAAATAGGTCTTCAATTGCCGCTTTTATTTGTGGCTTGGTGGCCTTGGGAGCCACTTCAAATGTATATTTATTTTGCTCCATCAGGATGGTCGCCTTTTCAGTCACTATGGGGCGACGCACTAAGTCGGCAAGGTTGCGGGGGTCAAACTTAGGCACTATAGACCTCCTGAATTTTTGCTAAAGCTGATGCTGTGATGACAATTTTGTCAGCGTGCAGCAAATCGTAAACATTTAGCTGGTCGGCTGCAATTAACTTTAAATTTTCGATATTGCGGGCTGACAAATAAACGTTATCCGCAGATGAAATGGCAGGCATAATTAACAATGCCTTATTTCCTGGTGCTGATCCCCAACGAGCTAGTGCTGACACTAATTCTTTGGTCTTGGGACGAGATAACTCGTTGCTAAAATCTTCTACCACAATCAAATCGTCGGCACGACTAACTAGTGCAGTCCGCAGTGCTAAACGTCGTTCTTTGCGGTTTAATTTCAAGTTGTAGTCTCTGGGTTTTGGCCCAAAGATCACACCACCACCACGCCACAGTGGTGAACGAATAGACCCTGCACGAGCGCGACCAGTGCCTTTTTGCCGCCAAGGTTTACGACCACCACCTCTGACTTCGGAACGAGTTTTTGTACTCGCAGTTCCTTGGCGAGAGTTGGTCATTTGTCTGACCAAAGCTCTATGCACAATATGAGATGCTGTTGATTCTTTAGCAACTCTTAATTCAAAGGTCGTCTCGCCGACTTGTTCTCCTTGCCAATTTTTTACTACGCTTTCAACCATTTTTATGTCCTTTTGTGTCTTTTGCCTTGTAATGACTACTTACCAACTATATTTGCAGGCAGAATATTCACTAAGGACCCCGGTTTACCAGGAATGGCTCCTTTAATTAGCAATAAGTTCCGTTCCAGGTCTATTCGGACCACAGTCAACTTGCGAATTGTCACGCGAGTCCCACCCAAACGCCCTGCCATCCGTTTACCTGGATAAACACGACCTGGGGTTGTACCTGCACCAATGGAACCCGGCGCTCTATGGTTTTTTGAACCATGTGACATGGGACCACGGCTGAAGTTGTTGCGCTTCTGGTTACCCGCAAAACCACGACCAATACTGGTGCCGACTACATCGACAATTTGACCTTCGCTAAAAATATCTGCTTTCAGTTCTTGACCTAAAGCATAGTCACTAGGGCTATCTGTGTGATATTCGTTTAAATGACGCAAAGCTGGTGCAGATGATTTTGCCAAGTGACCCAGCAGAGGTCTATTCAGCGCCTTGGGTTTTACTTCACCATAACCGAGTTGGATGGCGCTGTAACCGTCGGTCTGTTTTGTTTTAACTTGTGTAACAGTGCATGGTCCCGCTTGAACTACGGTGACAGGAATGGATACTCCTGCTTCGTCAAAGACTTGGGTCATGCCCAGTTTGGTGCCGAGAATACCTACAGACACAGTAACTGGTTCTCCTTATATACTTGCTGGTGTTGGAATCGGACTCTTGAGGACACTTTTACAAATGTATCAGTGCCGATTGAGGTTGGACGAACCTTTATTGAGGACGCTGCTCGAACGGAAATTTGCAGCAGATAACACTACACCATATATTTCATGACACAACGAGTTGTGTCTTTTCTGTTTGGTGAATCCGTTTACTTTCACTCACTTGGTCACCAGAACAGCCACAAGCTTTTTCCCATTCAGAAAAAATAACTTTTGGAATCAAGGCAATGCTTTCTAGCTTTGCGCTTTGTGCAGTAATGCTTTCGTCCAAGCTATTACTTAGGCACTTTCTGGAGGCAGTGCTGTTGGTGGCTTTCCTGCCATAACTTGCTTCTGCCGTGCTGTAGTGGGACTTAAGCGGTTTTTTGCCACCCAGTATCCGTACTCAACACATTACTTTAACCTTAAACTATAGTTTAAGATTTCGCCTGGTTTCTCAAGCTTAAAGGAGTGAATGTGGTTAAGAGTCGTTTTTTGGCTTGTTTTATTCAGCCATTAACTCTGATTGAACCTGAGAGCTTTTCTAGTTTACCAGTCTCTGACAACTTTGAACCAAGTTTATACTTTTTGCAAGTTTATTTTTGGCTGGCGATGTTACACATCTGAAAACTTACAGAGCAATGATTAGTTAGTTTTTACTCTTACAGGTCACAACCTAATATAATAAATCATCTATTGAGATTTGTCTATAAATATTTAAAATAGTTTTTGATTAAAGATGATCAGTTGGGCTTTCTGGCCTCAATACTTTAACCTAATCTTGGTTGAGGGTGAATAATAGAGATATCTAAGTGGGATAGGACGAAAATTTATGGCACTGATTACCACTGGCAACGCTTTCATCCGCGATTTGGAGAAATTTGGTTCCCTTGGTGTTTATGTACCTCTGGAAGGAGGTTTTGAAGGTCGATATCGCCGCCGACTGCGGGCTGCTGGCTATGCCAATCTTCATATTACTGCTAGGGGACTGGGCGACGTAGCTGCCTATCTCACAGGAGTTCATGGTGTAAGACCACCTCACCTGGGGAAAAAAAGCACTGGTAGCAGTGCGGCGGTAGGTTATGTATATTATGTACCTCCGATTGTTACCTATAATCTGGAACACTTGCCACCAAAGTCAAAGGGGTTGGTGTTGTGGATTATTGAAGGGCAGATTCTGGCGGATCAGGAAGTTGAGTTTTTAACAACTTTGCCTAGCTTGGAACCACGAGTCAAAGTAGTCGTTGAGAGAGGAGGCGATCGCGCTTTCCGTTGGAAATCTCTCAAAGAGACATACTCTGCCAGCTATCTAGCTGTGTAATGATCTCGTTGGGCGATCGCTACTTCTCAATTTGACTGGGGTGCGATCGCCCAAGTTACAGACAACTACAATTAAGAATCGGCATACTGTAAAAGGGAGAACAGTTTAGACCACTCCCTACTTTCTCAGGCGTGAAGGTGATCAGAGCAAAATGAGACGTAAATCTACTGGTAGATCGGCTACTACTTCTAAATCTTCGGCTTCACAACCATCTTTGTTCAACATTTCCACTATCGCCATTTTGGCTGGAGTGCTGGTGTTAGGAATTGGAATTGGGATTGCCTTTAGCTCCACAACCACTTTAACTTCATCAAATGTGGCTTCTCGTGAATTCATAGATGGTAGAGCGCCAAATCCTGAGCTTTGCGTACAATTTGGTGCTAGTGCAATGGTAATGGACGCGAGACTGTTCGTGACTCTTAACCCCTTTAATGTCTATGTTGCTCAACCAAGTATGCGTCCTGGGTGTGTTCTCCGGCAAAATAACTGGGCAATTTTAGAGCAACGCAAGCTTGTATCATCTAGCCAAGTTCGAGAATGTAGAAACAGGCTCAACACTTTTGGTTTTACAGGCACTTTGGAAAGTGAAAACCCTGATATTAGATGTATCTACCAAAATCAGGCGGCGCAAAACTTTTTTACATCTCAACCAGGAGCAGTTACACAACCTCAAGAAACAGATAGATTTTAGTTCAATTGTAGAATGAGTACAAATTTAATAGTTGGGTTTGGGCAGGGGTTGACCAAACTCAATCACCTCTATATTTGATCCATCTGGTTGATAGTTGGGGGTAGTCGGAACTGAAAAATCAGGACTGGTTGGCGAGGAAAAACTAGTTGGGGGAAGAAGAGCATCAGGTAATTCAGACGAGTTGCTAGGATTCAGGGGAGGTACACTCACAAAGGGTTGCTGTGAGTTAGGAGTTATTGGAGATAAGGTGCTGGGTAACAGCTGATAATTACTTGGCGTTAGATTGGGTGAAGACTGAAAATTTTCTGCTTGTGTAGGGGGAATATAACTAGTAATGGTAGGACTTAACACCCAGCGCGTGGGGTTTTGTCGGGATACTGGTTGCAGTTGTACTTGGTTAGAATCAACAAAATTTCCGTCTGCTAAATCCAGAACAATTCGGGTTACAGTTTCATTTAATTGGGCAACACGAATTCTTTGAATTGCGCCAACATAATTTTGGGTAGTGGGAACGTCACCTAACTTAGTATTTGGCAAATCCACAACCAGACGAGGCGGTTCGGCTAGGTAGAAATATTCGGGAGTTGTGCTGGCTGAAAGGTTGAATTCTAGTTTCACAGCTTCTGGGTAAAAGCGCCAATTATTTAATCTAGCCACTGGTGCGGCTAAACTACTACCAGCTTGCAGGGCAATTACTGCACATAAGCTCAAAAGATGATGGCGAGTCTGCCAAAATTGCCTAATGCTTAGTCTTTTGTACATGAATATTTATGCCTTTTATATTGAGCGATGAGACATCTTTTCTTAATTACTGATAGGGATAACCTTCTCAAATCATAAATCCTGGAGACAGGCTAGCCGAAGGTGAGAAAATTGGCAACAATTAGATAAATTGAATTCGGTACACAAGGGCGGGTAAGATGCTTACTCCACAAGATTTATAATATTAAGATGCGTACTTTATTTATTTTTAACGTGCTGTATCTACATACTCGCCAAGTTGGGTCACTATGTCTAAGTTTGTGAAAGGATATTTTGCTAGTTTAATTGAGCCAAGATTAATGCCAACCGCAGTAAAAGTTGCATTGATAGTTGGCTCTATTTTATTTATGATCAATCATGGCAGTGCTTTTTGGCAAGGTAAAATGAGCCGAGAACGCTGGATATCTGCGGCAATAAGTTATCTAGTTCCCTATTGCGTTAATATTCATGGTCAATACGTTAGTCTTTACCGCTCAACTCAAGCTAAAAAATTTAAATAATGCAGACATACCACATTTGAGAAATCTGCGTTCACGTTCAGTCTTTTGTTGCCAGATTTCTGTCTAGTGTTATGATCTCGTCAGTTCCTTGCTTAAGCAAAAATAATTTATTTATTTTAATTAAAATTTGATTATTTGGTTTTTTTAGTCAAAATAAAAGCGATATAATTGGAAAATTTATAACCACTGTCCGCCTCGGAAACGCCAACGGGGAAAGATAATTCGCATTAGGCTTTGTGAAGCAATAAAAACTGCTAGCCAGACAAGGCTGTAGTGTAGTAAAAAAGCTCCTAATGGTAGTTCTGCTTTTGGGATTGGTATTGGTAAGAAGCCAAAAAGTTTTACCCCACAGAAGATAAAGGCTAATTCCCAAATACCAGCAGCCAGTTGATAAACAGCCGGCCAGTCTCTATCCCAACGGGATTTTTGCAGATAATTATAAAGCACATCCCAAATTAAGCCAAAGATGGCGACATAGCCAAGTATCCAGAAATAAACAGAGTTAGCAGCAAGGCCAATGAAACCTATGGCAAAAGGTAATGATACTAATATACCTATAGTTATCAGTAGTAGTAATCGAGTTTGCCAACGCCCAAATAAAGTTGGTGTCATAATTAGTTAAGCCTGAGTCAGAGAGATGAGTGTTATCTACTCACTCACTTGTCTGAAAAAAATGTTTGTTTTAGCTATTAAATGTAGCATTATAGGCTGCTAGTGGTTCCCAATTAATTACATTTTCTAACAAAGTTTGATAGCCTAGTGTGTTGGGGTGAAGACCATCTGCACTTAAGCGTTGTAGCCGCCAAAATTCATCCTGCGCCATCCATTGATCGAAAATATCCAAATAGGGAATTTGCCGTTGACTGCAAGCAAGTTTAGTAGCTTCTTTATAGCGGTACTGGTCGCTGTGATTGTAATAAAAGCAATCAAGAAAGGGCATTTTGGCTTCATCTACGGGAACCATGCCTACAAATAACACGGGACAAAGTTGCTGTGCTTGTTCTAGTAAAGCAGTAATTTCTGATTCAAATAGGGCAAAATCTGTATGATTTCGTCCTTGGGGACGTGTTAATCGGGCGGAGTCGTTCACACCTACTGAAAGGATAATCATGTCGGGAAGGCGATTGCGTAATTCACCGCGATGGCGAAATTCTACTTCTAGCCTTTGTGCTACTTGCTGGGTGCGATCGCCTCGAACTCCCAGATTATATAATACATGACCAGAACTATCGGGTAACATCCACCACCGTCGTAGTTGCTCCACCCAACCGCCTTTTTCTGGATCGCCAAAGCCATAAACTAAGCTATCCCCCAGTGCGATAATCTTCAAAGGCTGACATTGTTTTGGTGGTACTACCAGCTGCATTGAGGAAGAAAGCTCGAATGTTTGCATTTTAAAGACTATATTTTATATCTTTACAGGATTCTATACATTTCTACACCATTAAAGGAGATGTTTATGTTTTTTCACTGCGTCAATTTTGCCTATCGGCTTGGGAGGCGTTGATGAAGTAAGGGATTGGTGTGTTCTGGCGAGGCCAATTCTGCCATAGAAAACGAATCAACCAAGGCAGTGATATTAACATCAGCAAGACTCCTCCCCACCAACCAGAACGCAATTGTTCTAGGTTATTCACGACTGAGGTAGTTTGTGGTTCACTAGAGAAAAACCCTGCTGACACTGCGAGTAAATTATTTAACGCATGGCAAGCGATAGGCACAATTAAGGTGCGGGTCTTGATATATAGCACCCCCATGACAAAACCAAACATAGATAATCCCAGGAAATTTGCGTGTAAAATTCCGAACAGCAGGGACGAAGTAATCAAGGCGGCATGAATACCCCATTTGGTAGCCCAGCGCTGTAATATCACCCCGCGAAAAATAAATTCTTCGGCGATGGGAGCTACTATGAGAATTGCGATCGCACTGAGTAAGTTGTTCAATAAAGGTGCTGAACTTTGAGCAGAAGGATTGCTGGCAATTTGGCGCATAAGTTCCTCTACCAAGCCAGGGGCAATCCATGACAATAGAGAAAATGACACGAAATAGGCACTAAGTGAAAACAGGATGACTAGAAAGACTAAGCCTATAATCGGTAACCATTTATAGTTGCTTGGTACAATACCCACAACATATCGGAGTTTAATTCCTAAGCGATGGAAGTCTGCCAGTATCCAGAGGCACAGTAATCCAAATAGTAAAATATAGAGAATTAGAGGAACAACTTGATTATTGAGTGTGATACCGTTAATTCCTTGTACGTAACTTAAATAAATGCCAAGAACCAAGGATATAAGCAAACCCTCCCCCAACACATGACGAACCTTGAGCTTGGAGAATGGATTAGATGTCATAAACTTAAGTGTTGAGTAGAAAAATAATAAGACATTAATCTGACGAATAGTTCCTGAATGGTACAAGCCTCCAGATTTATCTGTGGAACCATGAAAAATCCCACACCTAAAATCTTCCAGTCCCTAGATTTATCTGTAGGTCGAACTAAAATCTAAAATCTAAAATCTAAAATTGTTTGACCTAACTAAGGCGACTGATTAAAAACCCACTTCAACCACTGCCCAAAAGAACTTACCGTATTTAAACGATGAACTCCGGGCGCACGGGAGGCGGCGAGTCCGTCAACGGCAACTAATGCGGAATATTGCAAACCCAGGAAACTATCAACGGCTGCATAGGGGCCACCCAAAGTAATTGCCCCAGATGCATACATCTGTCCTTTGCCATTCCGCATTTCTGGTAACTCAAAATTGTTTGTGACAACGAAACGCCCCAAATAATTCAGAGGTAAGTTGTAATGTTTGACAATATCCTCTAGTAAGGGGCTGGCTTCCACCTTGGCATCTAGTCCGGTAGCATCAACAATAAAGTCAGCTGCCAGTTTCATTACTCCAAAGCTTTTTCCTTGGATATGAGTCATAGTGCTGTTTTGAGTATCTCGTTCTACATCGGTCACTTCACCAAAGGTTATTTGATACCAACCTTCATTTAAACCTTGATCAGTCATTTGCTGCCAGTCGTGGCGGTCGGCAGTGGTAGTACCGCCCCAATCTGCTAGTAAACGTTGGCGTTCGTCAGGACTAGCTTGTTCTAGCATAACGCGGAGTTCTCCGCCCCAACACGCTTTGGGCCAATTAAAAGGCTGAAATTCGTAATGATTTTTGACTTGTCGCTGGGCTTTTTGAAATTTGTTACCTTGGGGTTTAGGCGATCGCATCAAATGCAAAACTGTAATATCAGGATTTTGCTTTCTAGCCTCATAAATTCTTTGGATAATCCGCGAAGCCACAATTCCCCGGCCGCGAATCAACACAGTACCACCCTGTTGTTCTAGTTGCTGATAAACATGGTCGTGGGCTTCATAAGCATTCACAACAGACTTAAAATCTTGATATTTTTCTCTATAAGCTTGTAAATCTGGGAGAAATTGAATTGCTGGATACCCAGTAGCTAAATGTAAATAACGACTAACTATAAAAGCATAATTTCCCGGACTGCGAGAATAGGCGACACAATATCTGCCATCATCAGTTTTGCGAATAGCCCTAATGCGCCCATAACGATAAATTTGATTCCAACCAATGCGCTTAACTTCCCGGTCGATGGAATCGAAGACATTACCTGCACGAGGTGTATAAGTTTCTGCAAAGGTGGGTTCGGAGAACACTTGCCATAAATACTTTGATGCCGAGTTCAGATGACCTTTGCTAAAGTCTCGCCCAGCTTCCCGCAAAGCATAACTAGGCCAACCCCAAATATTATCAGGACAAGAATCAGAATTAGATCGCAGTCTTTCATTTAAGGGAATTTGCGAGTTCAGACAAAGGCGTTTATAACGCGCATAAGGTTCTGCTTCTAATCCCAAAGCGATGATTTTGTCAGCAGGTACACCACTAATTCGCAGCAAATCAACCCAGACAAAACTACCTAATCCCGCCCCCACCGCCAGATAATCGCATTCATCCACTGGTAAACCTGTGGCGTGAAGTGCTTGTACTGCTACCAATTCAGCTTGAAATGCTGGTGGGGGAAAATTGCTGGACAAGGGTGTTGCTGGAACTGGTGGCAAACCAGGGTCTGGGATATTGGTATTAGGATTAAAATGAATCATTGACGGCGGACTGGTAGCTTGGTTGGTGGCGTTGACACCAAACATCACCGTCATCATGTAGGGGCCAATTTGTAATGTATCGCCATTAGTTAGAACACTGCGTTTTTGCTGTTGACCGTTGATAAATACACCGTTAATACTGCCTTGGTCAATTACTACTAGCTGGTATTCTTCCCACTCAATCAGGGCATGGTAGCGAGAAACTTCATTACTGTTAAGTAGCATCCTAGCTACACGCTGTCCCTGAAGTTCGGCAGGTAAACGGGCGAATTCACGACCAAAAGCAATTGGCGCACTCAAAGTCGGTTCTCGTTGTTCCCCCGTCGCTGGATCTTCCCAATTTAATTGAATTTGTGGATGAGTCATTGGTTATTGGTCATTGGTCATTAGTCATTAGTCATTAGTCATTAGTTTAATTTTCTCAGTACCCAGTCCCCTAATTATTGGGTGCTACTAATACACTTACTGATGCTGCTAAAGATGTACCACACCAAGGACAGCCAATTTGCAGATTTTCTACAGGGGAAACTTTATGACATCTGGGACACTCTAAACCATAAACCCCTTCTGGTGGTGATGGGGGTGTGGTTGGATGGTGATCATGCCTCAGTTGTACTGATGGTTGTGGTGGTGTCAAAATTGTTGCTGGAATGTTGTTAATAGCAACGTTAGTAACTTGAAGTTTTGCTTGACCCAAATAGATAATACTGCCTTCGTGTAAAGGCATTTCACCCTGGACTAATTGCTGTCCATCGATCATTGGGGGATTAGGCGATCGCAGATTTCTGATATAAAAGCATTGCTGCTGATTGTGAAAAAAGATTTCTACGTGTAAGCCGGATACAGTCGGGTGACTCAAAAGAATGTCACACCGCATGGGATCTCGACCGATACGGACGGTACTAGGATTTTTACTGGGCTGTTGTTCGTAAATGTCTTGAACTCTATCTTGGCCTGCATCGTGCCACTGTAAAGTTAGTGCGTTCATGTTTCTAACTTAGGTAACTCGTATTTAGTTACTTCAACTTCTCTCTGTGTGATTCCTAACACGATTCAGCCAGAGCAAGCAAGTGTTTAGCACAAACTTCAACAATCACTTTACCTCGCTGATGCCAATTTATCAGCAATGCGTGTTGTTTCGGGTAAGCGATATTTTGGTGTACAGCTTAATACATAGTTAATTGCCGTGGTTAAACTGACTCGATGACCAGTAGAGACATATACAGGCTTGACTCCTTGACGCGTTCTTAAAACTGCCCCAATAGTTTCACCTTTATGTATTAGTGGTTGCCAACTACCTTTAGTGTCTAGCAATTGATCATGCTTACCAATTAGCAATGATTTTGCTACACCAATTGTCGGCATATCCAAGATAACCCCTAAATGACTAGCTATGCCAAGCCTACGGGGATGAGCGATTCCTTGACCATCACACAAAATGATATCTGGTGTAATTTTAATTTTTTCTAGTGCGTCAAGTACAGCTGGTATTTCCCGAAATGAGAGAAAACCGGGAATGTAGGGAAATGATGTGGGACGGTATGCTAATGACGTTTCTCTGACTTGCAAATCAGGAAAACTCAGTACTGCAACTGCTGCACGGCTAATAGTTCCATTGGACTCAAAACCCATATCCACACCAGCCACGTACTGCACAGGTTGTTTAAGTTTATCTGACCGAATGACCTGATTTCGTAAACTTTCTTGGATTGCGATCGCTTCTTCTACAGTCAGAGGCCAAGGATGATGTTGATTAATTTTCATATTTAAAGTTGGAATTAAATGTGTGCTTTTCCGAAATATTGATTAGTAACGGTGTATATAACGGATACATTAATTCTAAAATTTTTGTAGCTTGAGAGAAAATTTAAGTTTTTGATGTATCAATAATTAACAACAATATCAATTTATCTGAGGGTGAAAATCATGCGTAATGTTGCCAGCAATCTTGATAATAGATTTAATTATGGTTTTTATATTGCCGGAGGAATAGTTTTCTTATTTTTAGCAATTACGATCCGTCCCTTTGCCATTGTTAATGCTGGTGAACGGGGTGTGGTTATGCAGTTTGGCAAAGTGCAGGATAAAATTTTAGACGAAGGTCTACATCCGATTATGCCAATTGTCACATCAGTTAAAAGGCTCAATGTTCGCGTTCAGCAAAATACTTTTAAATCTGATGCAGCTTCCAAAGACCTCCAGACAATCACGACGGAACTTGCAGTCAACTGGCACATTGATCCGCTAAGAGTAAATAAAATTTTTCAACAAGTTGGAGATGAAAATCTAATTATTAATGGAATTATCACCCCGGCGGTATCCGAGGTTCTCAAAGCAGCTACGGCTAAAAAAACAGCCGAAGAAGTAATTACGAAAAGAACAGAATTAAAGGAAGAAATTGATAATCATCTTAAAAACCGTTTAGCATCTTACGGTATTATCATAGATGATGTTTCTTTAGTAAATTTCTCCTTTTCTCCAGAGTTTAGTAGAGCAATTGAATCTAAACAAATAGCTGAACAAGAGGCTAAACAGGCGGAATTTATTGCTCAGAAAGCGACTCAAGAAGCCCAAGCAGATATCAACCGTGCCAAAGGTCAAGCTGAAGCGCAAAGATTACAACGGCTAACTTTAACGCCAGATTTATTACAAAAACAAGCCATAGAAAAATGGGATGGTCGTTTTCCTACAGTGATGAGTGGTAATGGTGCATTACCTTTAATCAATATCAATCCTACTAGTTTAACAAGTGGAGATCAGAAACAGTAATTACCCATTTAGTGAGATGTCTCAGAGTAATTATCCTTAGCTAAGATCAAAGAAGCAATTTCGCCGCAGCCAACCATGATAGAAAAGCAAACACGGCGCAACTTTTTAATCACCAGCGTTGCTGTAGCTGGTGGGATTACAGCAAGTACTGCCTTTCAACAGGCTGCTAAACCAACAGCAATTATGCCAGAACGAGTCTTGGGGCGCACTGAAGTAAATTTACCTATCTTCGGGTTGGGAGGTGCTGGACAAACGCCGCTATCTTGGTATGACAGAGAAAGTGATGCTGAGGCTATTATTCAAAAAGCTTTGGAACTGGGTATCCGCTACTTTGATACGGCTGCTAGTTATGGCCCCAGTGAAGATTATTTAGGAAAAGTACTTCCACCCCACCGTTCTGGGCTGTTTCTAGCCAGCAAGACTGATAAAAGAGACTACGATAGTGCATGGCGAGAATTGGAGCGATCGCTTAAACGTCTAAATACAGATTATCTTGATCTATGGCAGTTGCATCATGTTTCTTTTTCTTCAGAACTCGACAATATCTTTAGTGCATCTGGTGCAATTACAGCTTTAGAAGAAGCTATACAGCAGAAACTTGTCCGCTTCGCAGGTATTACCGGACATCATGACCCAGAAATAATTGCCGAAGGACTGCGCCGCTATCCCTTCCACGCGACACTGATTCCTGTGAATGCTGCTGACCAACATCATCCACGTCCTTTTCTACCAGTAGTTATGCCTATAGCGCAAGCAAAAAACGTGGGTGTAATTGCGATGAAAGTTCCGGCTTATGGTCGGTTGTTTAAACCCGGTGGGTTAACAGGTATGCCGCAAGCTTTAGGGTATACAATGTCTCAGCCTGGAGTTCATTGTTGCGTGATTGCCGCTGAAGATACTGCACAATTAGAGCATAATGTCAAGGTAGCCCATGCTTTTCAACCCCTGAATCAAGAAGAATTAGCTGCGATCGCGCAACAAACTGCTAATATCTGGGAAGACACTACATTCTTCCGGGCGTGGACTTAAATCTATTCGCAATTTCGATAATTTTGTAAATCTGCTGTAGAAACCTGATCGGCAGGAACCAGTTTATAATGTCTTTCTTGGACAATCTTGACTTCACTTTCCTCTATTGCTAGCTCAAACATAGCAATTAAATTTTGATCCATAAATTGTGCTGAGATGGAACGACAAATTAGTTCAGGAAATTTTTCAGTACAATAACCAATATCTTGTTTTGTTTGTACAACACCAAGCTGATCATTACCTGCTTTAGCTTGTACAGGGATCATAAACTGCGTACCATTAAAATTTATCCCCACATAAATTTCATCTATTTCTATTTGACCTACTCCTATAACCGTAGTTCTTAAGTGATTTTGCAAAGAGTAAGCTGTAATTCCCAAGAATATATCTACTAATCGGTTATAACGTATTTTGGTTAAAAGAGCTTGTTCATCACCTGACATATACCTATTAATTATTTCAGGTGTTGCATCAGTAATTTTAATTTGTCTGAGATTTAGATTAGGAATAATCCGGTTAATCTGCACAATTTTAAAACTATAAATGCTAGGACCTTTTGACTCTATAATCCACTCCATTCCGGGAGGGGCTGTATCTGTAATCGATTTAGGAAGTGGTCTTCTATATCGAAAAGAATAAAGCAGATCGCCAATATTTTTAGGAGGTTTAATACCTAATTCATTAGCTATTTCTGGAAGCTCTTCACGGTTAAACTGAAAATTATCTAACCCCGGCTGATAATATCGATTAAAAATTCCAGTAATTATAGAATTTTATATTCCTAATTTACTCATTAAAACTTATTTTTTAGACTAATTGTGATCTGTTATTGGATTTTCTGAGTCTAGGCTCTATGATATGCGGATTCACTGCAAAGTATTTAGCTGCTTCCCTCATGTCAAAACTTAGTAAAATATTAGATTCTAAGTGTTTTATTTTTGTGGGTTGGTCTAACTTTATATTTAATGATTTAATGATTTCTAAGGCGACGGCTTTAGCTAATAAAGGAGGAACAGAATTTCCTATCTGTCGAAATCCATGCCATTTTGTGACATGGAATCTAAACCAATCTGGATAAGAATGTAAACGCGCCGCTTCACGCACAGTAATACATCTGGGTACGAAAGGATGTATAGGTCTAGGGGAAGTGAAAGCGCCTCTATTACTGGGAGTTCCGGCTCTGAGAGTATTACAAATCCCTTGAGGATCAAGTTTATGGAAACGGCTAATTTTTTCCGTTTTCCCATAAGGTGTAGCTGCAAATCTAGTAATAGATTCTAAATTATGCTTTGTTCTTAAACTCGATGTCAGGGTTCTAGAGTTATACTGACGTTGATATGAATAGTCATTATCTGTAGAACCAAGCCCACGAAGTAGCCGACTATAATCACTGGGCTTACCAAAATCCGCAACTACCCAATCACGTTTATATAATTCGCTATATTTTTCTATTTCTGGCAAGTCTTGAAGTGCATCCCAAACCGTAGGACTTAAGGTGATTTCTGTATCCCTTGTTTTGAGAGTAGCCGAAGCAAGTGCCGATTTATTTTGTTTAGCGGGTTGCGTAATGGGAACTGGGTAATTAGGCAATTCTAAGTCATGACGGCAACCGAGAATAAATAATCTTTCCCGATTTTGTGGAACTCCAAAATGAGCAGCATTTAAAACTTGATATTTATGGCGGATTTTGTAACCATTGCTTTCAAATTTATTAATGATTTCTGCAATAAATTCTTGATGTTTTCCAGCCGTCATTCCCTTGACATTTTCAATTACGAAAAACTTGGGATTGAGTTCTAATACTAATCTAATATAATGAAATACCAGAGAATTCCTAGGGTCGTCAAAACAACGTTTACCTATTAATGAAAAGCCTTGACATGGTGGGCCACCAAACACTACATCAATTTCCTGCTCACCAATAGATGAATTTTCTCTAATCTCTTGACTAGTAATTTCTTCAACAGACTTACAAAAAACACTCCAAAAAGGGAAATTAAACTCATGTGTTGCACAGTGAATTGGATCAATTTCTACAGATGCAAGGACATCAAAACCCGCCTGTTCAAAGCCAAGGGTCATCCCACCTGCACCAGCAAATAAATCGACAGCAATTGGCCGTTGTTCTCTCATCTATCTAACCATTTTTCCTATTCCCCAATCCCTACTCCTCAACACCCGGTAGCATTTGCAAAATTTCTTGAGCAACGCGATCGCATACTCCCACTTCTCCCAAAAGCTGCCGCATTTCGGCATAATCAGCCAAAGTTTGCGCTCGAAGCTCAGGATTGAGCAGCAATTCCATCGATGCTTGAATAATATTCTCTGCTGTAGCTTGCTCTTGTAATAACTCCGGTATAATGGCTCTCATTACCACTAAGTTAGGTGGCGAAGCAAAAACTATAGACCCTTTAAGAATTTTACGCGCAATCCAAACAGTAATGGGATTGAGACGATAAACCACAACTTGCGGCACATTTAATAAAGCCAGTTCCAAGTTGACAGTACCAGATTTACTGATAGCGAAATCAGCTGCGGCAAACACTTCTTTTTGTTGACCAGATAAAACTGTCGCCCGCAAACCATAACTTTGAATTGCGGCTTCGATGGGTTCTCTGTAAACTTCTAAAGACAAGGGAATCCAAAAATGAACTTCTGGTAATTTAGCTTGAATAGTTTGAGCAGCTGCAAAAATAACTGGTAAAAGATATTTTAATTCTTGACGGCGAGAAGCGGGAAGCAGGGCGATCGCCTTTTGTTCTGGTGGAATTTGCAATTGAGCGCGGGCTACTGAGCGACTAGGTGCATCTTGCATTCTATCAACCAAGGGATGACCCACCCAGCTAACTTGTGCGCCATTCTTCTCAAAATAACGGGCTTCTTCGGGAAAAATAGCCAAGAGTTTATCTGTAAAGCCGACAATCCGGGATGTATTACTTAGACCCACTGACCAAGCCCACTCTTGGGGAGCGATGTAATAAACCACTGGTACTTGTGGTAGATGCTTTTGCATATAAGTACCAATACCCAAATTTGGCCCCATATAATCAATCAGTACCACTAAATCAGGGGGATTTTCTTTGAGAAAAGCGATCGCTCGCCGTTGTACCTGAAGAGTCGGGAAAATATAAGGTAGAGATTCTATCAGACCCATTGAGCCAATACCACTGGTTTTCCCCAGAATAGTGGCTCCCGCTGCTGCCATTTTTTCCCCACCTAGCGCCACAATTTCTAATTGCAAACCCGCAGCAGCAGCTTGACGCTGGATGGCTGTAATCAGCAATGATCCTTGCAAATCGCCAGATACTTCGCCAGTGCTGATAAATATCCGCATTTGATAACTAGTAAAAATTAAGATTTAAGAAGTAAGAAATTAAATTCTTGTAGAGACGCGATTAATCGCGTCTTTACACAGATAATTTAGGTCTCATCACTCGCGCCTGGTTTTTTCCTTCGGTGGAATCAAGCCACGTCTTCCTGGCATTTGAGAAAGTAGCAAAAAACGACGCAGGTATTGCAGTTGTTCCGTTTCTCCCAGTTGTTCGAGATGTTCCAACGCATCCTTAAAAGTTAAACCAGAGCGATAGAGAATTCGGAATGCTTTTTTCAGAACTTGCAGGTCGTTTGAATTCATTCCAGAACGTTTTAGTCCCACTAGATTCAGGGTTCTTACTCGTGCTGGATTTCCCTCCACCAACATATAAGGCGGCACGTCCCGATCAATACGTGCCATACCCCCGACCATTGCGTGTTGACCAATGCGGACAAATTGATGCACTCCTAAAACTCCACCCAGCCTAGCGCGTGACTCTATATGGACATGGCCTGCCAAAGCTACCGAGTTAGGAATGATTACATTGTCTTCAATTATGCAATTATGAGCTACGTGTACATAAGCCATTAATAGATTATTGTTGCCAATCACCGTAGCTTCACCAGCACCAGTAGCGCGGTTAATAGTGACATACTCACGAATTAAGTTATTGTCACCAATTTTGACCCAAGTCGGTTCTCCGACAAACTTCAGATCCTGGGGTTCCATGCCGATAGCTGCGCCTGGAAAAATTTGATTTCGCGCCCCAATCTCACAAGGCCCTTCTAGCACTACATGAGCGCCAATAATCGTTTCCATTCCGACTTTGACGTGCGCTCCAATCACAGCATAGGCACCGACTTGTACTGTAGGGTGGAGTTCCGATTTAGGATGAATTACAGCAGTTGGATGAATAAGCGTCTTCA
>REBL01000265.1 GCA_007692755.1 Nodularia sp. (in: cyanobacteria)
CCGGGGCGGAAGTGGACTAAACTGAGTTTCTAATTGAGTCCTCTTCAGAGGACTTATGCTATGAGACTCGGAATTTATTCCGGGGCGGAAGTGGACTAAACTGAGTTTCTAATTGAGTCCTCTTCAGAGGACTTGTGCTATGAGACTCGGAATTTATTCCGGGGCGGAATCGATAGATATGCTGCGCCAAGACTTATGTGTAAACCCGTAGCCCCTTACGGGGAGCAGGGCTGATTCATTCGCTTGTGTTGGAGATTTGTCAAGAGGATAATCTCACGCAAAGACGCAAAGAAAAATTAGGTATTTCGGGCTAAAGACACCAAAATTTTTTGTCCTAATTGTGGATTTGCCCTCAATTTTTATCTCTTTGACCCTTGTAATTTTAACCCTTTTAGGGAACGAAACAGCCCTGCTTACGGGGAGGGGTTCTTAATTAATCGCTTATACTGTAATTTATACAAAACCACACCCTGATTCCCTGGTAGACATCGCCACAGGACAGAGTATATATCTTGACAAATCCATGATAATTTGGCAACCCGACCAACCAATAAACAGAGGTAGATTTATCATTCAGGGAAAACCCTTGGGTTGCGGAGGTTATGGCATTACCTACAAAGCCCAAGAAACCAACACAGGAAAATTATACGCCATCAAAACCCTGAATCAGCAAATGCAACTCAAAAACGACTTTGCCGAAGAACAGGTAAAATTTATTAACGAAGCCTTGACAATTAAAGGTTTTGACCATCGCCATATACTCAAAGTTAATGAAGTCATCCAAGAAGGTGAACTTTTTGGCATGGTGATGGAATATATAGATGGCGTAACTTTATTTGAATATGTCCAGAAACAAGGACAACTATTAGAAACAGAAGCACTATTATATATAGACCAAATTGGACAGGCATTAGAATATATTCATCAAAAGGGACATTTACACCGAGATATCAAACCGCAAAATATCCTGTTACGAAAAAATCGGCAAGAAGCGGTATTAATTGACTTTGGTTTAACCCGGAGTATTGCTACCCAAAGCATGACTCAATCACGCACAGAAGGTTATGCACCCATAGAACAATATAGACGCAAAGGTAACTTTGGTTCCCATACTGATGTTTACGCTTTAGCCGCAACGTTATATTATCTCCTGACTGCGGACGGACTCAAAAAAGAGGGCGAACTATTCCCAGTACCTGCGCTAAATCGTAAGTATGATGATGAACCTTTACCAGAACCACGCAGTTATAATTCCCGTATTAGTCAGAGGGTGAATGATGCGATTTTACAGGGGATGGCGTTAGAACCCGAAGAACGTACCCCAAATGTGTTGCAGTTTCGCAAAAATTTGGGTTTAGTTGTCACTCCAGTACCAACCCCTCAGCGTCAGCAGGAGAGAATCACCCCACCCCAAGAGGTACAATTAAAGTCAGCCGTAGGGATGGACTATAAAAAGCTGCGTGACTTACTCGCTGCTGGGAAGTGGAAAGAAGCAGATGCGGAAACAGCACGAGTAATGTTAGCGGTAGCGAAGCGGGAAAAAGAAGGTTGGTTAGATACAAATAGTATTGATAACTTTCCCTGTGAAGACCTCCGCACTATTGACCAGTTGTGGGTAAAATATAGTAATGAGCGATTTGGGTTTTCTGTCCAAAAGCGCATTTATGAAAGTTTAGGTGGAACAAGACAGTACGACGAGAAAATCTGGGAAGCTTTTGGGGACAAAGTGGGATGGAGAATAGGAGGAATGGGTACTACTGACAGAGATATTACTTTTGATATAAAAGCACCTGAAGCTCACCTACCAGTGGTGGAAGGGCTTATGCTCGTCACACCAGGGGTAGGAATATTACGCAAGTACTTTGATAATGATGGGGAAGAGTTTTATGTAAGCGAAGTAGATGAAGTACATGACCGCCCGGGGTGCTTCTCTTCTCTCGCGTCGAGACTTGTAAACTGTAACATCTAAAGGTTACAAATAATTTTTAAGTTTTGTAAACAGGCAATTTTCAACGAAGTCTTGCGGGTTATGGGTTTCGGATACCTGGCACTCGGTTTTCTCAATCCGGCACAGATTTTTGTAGTACATCCTCCGTTGAAATAGGATTAGAGTTATAACAATTCGCTTTCACAAACTTAGACGCAACTTGTTGAATTTCCTCATTATCAATATTCAACTCATCCCAAAACAGCTTTAACTGTCCCGGTGAAGATTTTTTCCCTTTATTGCGTTTTAGCTCGTAGTAAGGGCTTTAGCCCTTAATTCAGGACTAAAGTCCCGACTACAAACCTTTAATTATTTACAACGACTTACTTAATAAACCCGCCCCAACAACCATAAAAAATCCTCCGCCATCAATTCATGACCAACGTTAACGAACGCGCCGATTTCGATAGCCCCTGGAAAGAAATTCTGGAAGCATATTTTCCCCAAGCCATGCAATTCTTTTTCCCAGAAACAGCCGCATTAATTGACTGGGAACGTCCCTACCAATTTCTCAACAAAGAATTTCAACAAATCGCCCGTGAAGCCGAACAAGGTAAACGATATGCTGACCAATTAGTAAAAGTTTGGCAAATCCAAGGACAAGAACTGTGGTTATTAATTCATGTAGAAATTCAGGCGCAAAAAGAAGATAATTTCGGTATGCGGATGTTTACCTATAACTTTCGCATCTTTGACCGCTTTGACCAACCAGCAATCAGCTTGGCGATACTGTGCGACACCAACCGAGAATGGCGACCCAGCAACTACAGTTACAATTATCCCAACACCCGCTTAGACTTTGAATTTGGTAGTGTCAAACTTTTAGATTACGAAGATAGGTGGGAAGAGTTAGAAAATAGCAATAATCCCTTTGCGACAGTAGTCATGGCGCATTTGAAAACCCAACAGACGCGCTCATCACCAGCCGAACGCAAAATCTGGAAATTCCGCCTAATTCGCCGATTATACGACATAGGCTTACAAGAGCAAGATATTCGCAACCTCTATCGATTCATCGATTGGGTTATGATTTTACCAAAAGCATTAGAGAATCAATTCTGGGACGAATTTAAACAATTTGAGCAGGAGAGGACTATGAGATATGTCACCACAGGTGAGCGCATAGGCTACGAACGAGGAAGAGAAGAGGGAAAACAAGAAGGCGAAAAGGCGATTATTTTAAAACTACTTAAAAGACGAGTAGGTGAACTATCCCCAGAAATACAACAGCGCATCCAATCACTTTCGGGAAATCAATTAGAAACCCTTGGCGAAGCCTTACTAGATTTCACAAGTATGTCAGATTTACTCAACTGGTTGGAATCAAACATATCCGATTGAAATCTATTTTCAAATATCATATCTTGCCCCAGGCGACTAGAAGTCACGGCTACACAGGCAAAACCCGCCTACGCGGGTTAAAAATCTTAATTTTCTCTTAGTCCGCGCAGGTGGACTTTGTTTGTATAGCCGCGTTCGCGTAGCGTGCCGGAGGCTATATTCTAATCGCCAGGGCTAGAAATTTAAGTTTAAACAATTTGAGCAGGAGAGGACTATGAGATATGTCACCACAGGTGAGCGCATAGGCTACGAACGAGGACGACAAGAAGGTGAATTAGCAGTTATTTTGAAACTACTTAAAAGACGAGTAGGTGAACTATCCCCAGAAATACAACAGCGCATCCAATCACTTTCGGGAAATCAATTAGAAACCCTTGGCGAAGCCTTACTAGATTTCACAAGTATGTCAGATTTACTCAACTGGTTAGAATCAAATTAACCGTAGGGTGTGTTGTCGCGCAGCGCAACGCACCGTCAACACTTCGGCTCGGCTTGAAAAATTCAAGGTGCGTTAGCCTCCGGCATAACACACCATACAAATATTGTATATTTTTACCACAAACTTACTGAATTAGCTTAAAATAGAATTTTAACTGCAAAAATTAAATGGCTGCCCAAGCTATTCTGACTATTATCAAAGGGAAACTTCCAGGAAGACAATATACCTTTGATTCTCGCACTACTTGTATTATTGGTAGAAGCCCAGAGTGCAATATTCAACTACCAAATGATGCCGACCATTCTACCATTTCTCGCTATCACTGTTTATTGGATATCAACCCACCCAATATTAGAATTAGAGATTTTGGTAGCAAAAATGGTACTTATGTTAATGATAACAAAATTGGGCAGAGGGCAGCACATCAAACTCCAGAAGAAGGGGCAAAATTACAATTTCCTGAATATGATTTAAAATCTGATGATGAAATTAAACTGGGTGATACTGTGTTTGCAGTGTATATCAAAGCTGACCCAGAAGAAATAAATATTCCTAACTTTTCTCTGCCTACAATTAATCATAATCAACCTGCTATACAAAAGCCCAACTTCTTAAAAATTATCCAACGTTGGCTGAGTTTAGCCGCAGGTGGTAATCAGAAATTACTGGCAATTCAGGGTTACAATATAATTAAATTACTCGGTAAAGGTGGTTTTGGCGAAGTTTATTTAGCTCAACACAATAATTCTGGTAAATTTATCGCTTTGAAAGTGATGTTACCTGCAAGTATAGGTGATGAAAATGCTGTACAAAAGTTTTTACGCGAAACCGAAAATACTAAAGTTTTACAGCATCCTCATGTTATCCAAGTCATCGATTATGGCTTTTTTGAGGATATTTTCTTTTTCACAATGGAATATTGTGCTGGCGGAACTGTTCTCGATTTAATGGCTAAGTATGGTGGTAAATTACCTGTGAATATTGCTGTCCCAATTATTCTGCAAGTTCTCAATGGTTTGGAATATAGTCATAATGCCGAAATTCCTTATGTAAAATTACAAAATGGTGGTTATGGTAAGGGTAAAGGTTTAGTCCACCGCGATTTGAAACCGGGGAATATTTTACTTAATTACACTGACGGCAAAATCACTGCTAAAATAGCAGATTATGGTTTAGCAAAATCTTTTGATTTGGCTGGTTTAAGTGGACAAACTCTCACAGGTTCTGCATCTGGGACACCTGCTTTTATCCCTCGTCAACAGCTACTGAATTTTAAATATGTCAAACCAGAAGTTGATGTTTGGGCAACTGCTGCTTCTCTTTATAATATGTTAACGGGGGAATTACCCCGCAATTTTACAGGCGACCCATTTTTAGCTGTGTTGCAAAATGACCCTGTACCTATCCGCCAACGTCATGCAAATATCCCTAAAAAGTTGGCTGAGGTGATTGATTTGGGTTTAGTAGAGAAACCAGATATTTATTTTAAGAGTGCGGTAGATTTTAAATCTGCTCTTCTGGATAGCTACAAGACAATGTTAATTTAAATCAATTTTTATGTATTTTAACCACATCTGTGGTAATAGCGCAAGGCCTTGCACACCTACCACTTTGCACTCAGCACTTTGCACTTCGCTATAGATAAAGGCTGAAGAATTTATACAAGATTCTTCAGCCTTCCTAGTTGATATTACTCTACTCTATGAGCATCCTTAGACAGTTGTAATGTCTTTTTCTTTTTCTGCCAGTAAATCATCGATTCGGGCAGTATACTTATTTGTGAGTTTTTGCAGTTTATCTTGTTGGTCTTTGGATTCATCTTCAGAGATTTCCGAAGCTTTTTCCTCCTTGCGAATGGAGTCTTGGACATCACGCCGGATATTGCGAATGGCTACGCGTCCTTCTTCAGCATACTTAGCAGCAATTTTAACTAAGTCTTTCCGGCGATCGCTTGTCAAGGGCGGAATATTCAGCCGAATCACAGAACCGTCGTTACTGGGTGTTAAACCGATGTCAGAGAGGGAAATTGCTTTCTCCACTACGTTTAAGCTGCCTTTGTCGTAAGGCTGAATCAATATGGTCGTGGACTCTGGCGTACTAATGTTTGCCAGTGATTTTAATGGTGTAGGTGAACCGTAATAGTCCACCGAAACCTTATCTAGTAAACTCGCATTGGCGCGGCCAGTGCGAATGGTGTTAAAAGCTCGTTGAGTTGCCTCAACGGTCTTTTGCATCGTACTCTCAGCTTCAGATAATTTCACATGAACCTCCCACAAGGGTGCCGATTTTTTCTCCCAATACGGCTCGGCGGACGTTACCTCGCACCGTTAAATCAAAAACCAATATTGGGATATTATTGTCTTTACACAAGGCGATCGCTGTACTATCCATGACGCGCAAATCTTTTGCTAAAACGTGCGCGTAGGTGAGACTGGTGTAACGCTTGGCCTCTGGATAAATATGGGGGTCAGCATCATATATGCCGTCTACCTTGGTGGCTTTAAAAATCACCTCGGCATCAATTTCTGCGGCTCTTAAAGCTGCGGTGGTGTCAGTTGTAAAGAAGGGATTCCCTGAACCAGCACCAAAAATTACTACCCGCCCTTTTTCTAGGTGGCGGATGGCGCGACGACGGATATAAGATTCCGCTAATTCTTGCATAGCGATCGCGGTTTGTACCCGCGTCTGTACCCCAATTTGCTCTAACGAATCTTGCAGCGTCATGGCATTCATTACCGTGGCAATCATTCCTATGTAGTCAGCGGTTGCCCTGTCCATCCCCGCCGACGCAGCTTTAACGCCACGAAAAATGTTCCCGCCGCCTACGACGATGGCGATTTGAACGCCAGTGGCTACTACCTCTGCTACTTCGTCTGCTATTTCCTTGACCACTTCTGGATCAATGCCATAGCCCATGTTGCCCATTAAGGCTTCACCGCTTAGTTTAAGTAAAACCCGTCGGTAATTCGTTCCCATGAAGTTACGCTTTATCAAAAAAGTTGCAATTGCCTCCAATTTAAGATAGCAGTACAGTGACTATATATGTCTAGTTCCGCCAAATCAATGAAGTCCCTGTTGGTTCCGTCTGTGGTAAGTTAATTGCTTGACCTTTAAATAGAGAAGCGATCGCATTTCGCAGATAATCTTCTCCCAGAGATGATGGCTCTTGAGGATGATTGTCAATTTGTCCTCTGTATCGCACTATACCATTTTTATCCACCAGAAAAGCCATTGGCGTTTTACTAGCGCCAAAACTACGAGTCACATCCTGGGTTGAATCCCATATATAGGGAAAATTCAACTTGTGACTGTGGGCAAAAGCTTTCATGTGATCAACACTTTCTGTCAGCTGTGGTGTCGCACTGTTAGCATTCATCCCAATTAAAGTAAAGCCCTCTGGAGCAAATTCCGCTTGAATATTTTTTAATCTTTCTAGATATAATTTTACATAAGGACAGTGGTTGCACATAGCAATCACGCCAATTGCCCGAAACTTTTCTAAATAACGGCTAAGATGGTGTACTTGATTGTCAATTCCTGGAAGCTCAAAATCTGGTGCATAGCTACCAACAGGTGTGTCAATTGTTTCTAGTCTATTCATCTTCTATAGCCGCAAGGAACTAAGAACAAAAAAGTTTATGTGAAATTCTAGAGCCACTTTTTTGTGTGCAAACCAATTTTCAGCTAATCTTTTGATATCCCATGATCCTATAGACCAAAGTGGCTATCGCAAATTGTGAAACTACTGAATTTACTGTTAAAGGTAATTCTATTACATCACATAAAGTCATATTGTAACATTTTTTTGGAAAAAACAGAGGCTTTCACCCTTCTGCCCTATCCAGGCAAGGAATCGGCAAGATTACGAAATGTGAAGTATCATAGAATTAATATCAAATTCCCCAACAAGGATCACAAAAATTAAACTATAAGAATCCTCAATGATTTGTCAGCGCTGAGAAATCGGTGTTTTAAAGCCTCTCGATTTGCCCAAATCAAACAGGAGTCCTATCTCTTCTATTTGTCAGCATTATAAATTTTAAGTAAAGCCACAAACGAATTTTTTCTTGGTACTCATATTCATATATTCATAAATTCCTGATGACAACTTCCACAAACACATTTACCGCCACCAAAACTTGGATTTGGCAGGGTTTCCCCACCTGCTATCAAACTCAAGGAACGAATGGTCCCGCAGTTGTTCTTGTACATGGCTTTGGAGCCTCATGGTGGCACTGGCGGAAAAATATCCCCGTGCTAGCAGAAAACTTTCGGGTTTATGCCATTGATTTGATTGGCTTTGGTGGTTCAGCTAAACCTGAACCGGGGGGAAAAATTAACTACACCCTGGAAACATGGGGAGAGCAGTTAGCCGACTTTTGCCGGGAAGTAGTGGGTGAACCCGCTTTTTTAGTCGGAAATTCCATTGGCTGTATTGTCGTCTTACAAGCAGCCGTCAGCAATCCGGAGATAGCTTTAGGAGTAGCCTTACTCAACTGTTCCTTACGATTGTTGCATGATCGCAAGCGGGAAACACTACCTTGGTCGCGTCGCTTTGGCGCACCAATTCTCCAAAAAATATTATCTATCAAACCAGTTGGTAAGTTCTTTTTCAATCAAGTTGCTAAACCGAAAACAGTACGGAAGATTTTGCTGCAAGCCTACGCTAATGCAGAGATAGTCACAGACGAGTTAGTTGATATTCTGACTGCACCAGCAAAAGACCCAGGCGCTGTAGCCGTGTTTCTCGCTTTTACTTCTTACTCTACAGGCCCTCTAGCAGAAGAGCTTTTGCCTGTGCTACCTTGTCCGGCGATTATTCTCTGGGGAACAGCCGACCCCTGGGAACCAGTAGATTTAGGTAGAGAACTAGCCAACTACCCACAAGTGGAAAAATTCATCCCCTTGGAAGGAGTGGGACATTGCCCTCAAGATGAAGCGCCGGAGTTAGTCAATCCGATTTTACTCGATTGGATAGGCGAGCGATCGCAACTCCTCTAATTAGCAAGTCAACAAAAACGAAGCCCTTAAAATCTGAGGGCGCAGACTTTTTAATCCTGTGAACTCCCTACACTTATTTGTCAGGTAAGTGTAGGGGTCTGGCACATTAGTTAGTAGAATAAGCCACCGCGACCGAAGTGACCGAAACCGCGACCGAGACCATAGCCACCGAAGCCACCGTGACCGATACCGAAACCGCGACCGAGACCATAGCCACCGAAACCGTGACCGACACCGAAACCGCGACCGAGACCATAGCCAAAACCGAAGCCAAAGCCCCCAGTGACA
>REBL01000267.1 GCA_007692755.1 Nodularia sp. (in: cyanobacteria)
GTGCCAATTGTGCAGATAGTATATGAACGGGGTGCTTTCACACAAGAAGCTACACAGCTAGTTTCATCGCTGTTGATTGCTTACGGGATTGGGATGTTTGTTTATTTAGGGCGTGATGTTTTGGTGCGGGTGTTTTATGCCTTGGGTGATGGACAGACACCTTTTCGCATTAGTATTTTTAATATCTTTCTCAACATTTTCCTAGATGCGATTTTAGTGAGACCCTTTGGTGCTACTGGTATTGTGTTGGCAACAGTAGGCGTAAATTGCAGTTCGATATTAATGCTGTTATGGTTACTTGACCGCAAACTCAATGGTTTACCTTGGCGTGAGTGGAGTGTGCCAATTTTGGGTTTGACAGGGGGTAGTGTGGTCGCTGGGTTAGCCAGTTTTGGCACTTTGGTGAGTTTGCAGCAGTTGTTAGGTACGCAGGGGTTAATTATTCAACTGTTGCAGTTGTGTGTATCAGGCTTAGTGGGGATTTTGGTGTTTGCAATTATTGTGTCATTCCTGAAAATACCGGAGGTGAATACTTTTGTGGTGCGGATGCGTCAGAAATTTTTGAAGAGATAATTGTTCCCAATCAGTTATCAGACGTGTAGGGTGTGTTGTCGTACAGCGCAACGCACCGTCAACAATTTAGGCATTGCTGAATCAGAGTATAAAATGCCAAAAGCGCCTCAAGCACTTCGCTTTGCCGGTGCGTGATCCCAATTTATTCATATTTGAAATCAGCAACGTCATAATTTAAGGTGCGTTAGCCTTGCCACGCCACTAGGTTAATTTTCTCACAATTTTAGGCATCAAGAGCGAAATTCAACGAAATTCTCAATATATAGCCGAAGGATAGAAGATATTGACGATCAACGTGAGATTTTCGCAAAGTTTAAGTCGTCAAGTTGTTAATCTACACCGGAAAGGTAAAACTTGCTAAAAGCCTGCATAAAAATATCAAGTCAAACCTATTGATTAAATGAAGGGTGAAACCGGAAAAATACAGTTGAATGTATTCAATGGTGTTCACAAATAATCGGGATATAAATTCATGTCTAAGAATAACACCAGCAAAATCAAATTTATCCTCAGCATTCTTGCGATCACCAGTGTTGCTGCCTTAAATCCAGCAGCTTATGCTCAAAACATCAAACCTGGTAACGTTGATAATTTTTTAACTCGCGCCAACTTAAATCCTAATTCTTCTCAATTGCAACGGAGAGACATTGATAATGTACCGTCTGCTGTCGAGAAGCTTCCTGACGGATTTAAACCTAATGGTGCTGAAGATAAGTTCAATGTTGTTTGTAACGGTTCTTGTGGGAAGAAACCTAATGCAGAAGAATTGAAGAAAAATCCTATCAATCCGAATGATTCAATTCGCCAACTTCCCCAACGCCAAATTCGCAGACAATAACCGCACAAAATAAAGTGCATTAATCTTACCAAAGTGATAGTAGGTTTATTCCTAAAATACCTACTATCCTTAATAAAAATTTTCTAGGAGCGCAATTATGAATATGAAACTTTCTCATTATCATGTCATAACTCAACCATTTTTTGATGAACTTGAAAAGCGGGTAAAAAGGGTAATTTTTGCCACTCGTACAGCAACTGTCCGCATTATTGACGACCATATTTGGACAATTTTAGAAACTGGCAACTTGAATGATTTGCCCCCAGATATCCTGTTTGACTTCGCTGAAATTAAACTAATTGTTCCCACAGAATTAGATGAATTAGCCACTATTTTGGCTCAGAATAATGCCGCAGCTACAGATGACGATGACTTGTATTTAGTTGTGCAACCTACAGCTTTGTGTCAACTTGGTTGCCATTACTGTGGTCAAGCACATACAAGCAAAATGATGACCGCACAAGAACAACAACAGTTGTTAGAACGTGCTGCTAAAAAATTGCAAAGCCAAAAATTTAAGAGTTTATCCATTGGTTGGTTTGGTGCAGAACCTTTGGTGGGATTACCAGTAATGAGAACTCTTACTTCACAATTCCAGTCTCTTGCGGCTGAATTTGGCTGTAGCTACGACGCTAAAATTGTCACTAACGGTTTAGCATTGACAGAACAAGTCGCCACTGAACTGGTGCAAGAGTTGGGTGTTAGCTTTATTGAAATCACCCTAGATGGTATTGCAGAAGATCACAATGCCCGGCGGATGCAAAAAAATGGTTTGCCCACCTTTGATAAAATTTTTACCAATGTTACAGCTTTAGCAAGTCGGACAGACTTGGATGTGCAAATAGTGATTCGCTGCAATGTTGACCGTCAGAATTATGAATCTGTCTCTTTATTACTAGAACAATTAGCCGCAGCAGGTATACAAGACAAGATTGGCTTTTACGTAGCGCCTATTCATTCTTGGGGAAATGACGCTCATCATGTTTCCCTGACTAAAGAAGAGTTTGCCGATTGGGAAATCACTTGGTTCGGTGAAATGATTGAACTTGGTTTTGAACCTGGACTTTTACCACAGCGGAAGCCTTTAGTTTGTCTGGCGGTGATGCCTAATGCTGAGTTAGTTGATGCTTATGGCAATATTTTCAACTGCACAGAGGTATCTTACGTACCTACCTACGGTACACCGAATGAATATGCCATTGACCATTTATCGGGTCAACAGATGCCTGGAAACCGCGATCGCTTGGGTAATTTTAACGAGCGAGTCAGTCAAGGCGAATACCCCTGTGCTACTTGCCCCATGCTGCCTGTTTGTGGTGGCGGATGTCCGAAAAGTTGGTTAGAAGAAATTGCACCTTGTCCCAGCGCTAAAGACAATATTCAACAGCGTTTACTGCTAACTTATGCCCTGTCACGGATTCAGCAACAGGCAGCTAGTTTAGAGTATGCTTAAGTTAAATTTGTAACATCCCCTCTGGATTCACAGTTAAGAGCGATCGCCTTTGTAAACCCTCACGATATAAAATTTCATTGGCGGCTAATAAACCACTACTGACAGCGCGTTCCATTAATCCACAAGGAAAAGGCATTTTCACCCAATCCCCAGCAAACATTAAATTAGGAATACCAGAACTAGACTCTGGACGTTCCGCATAACTATTGGGTGGATATCCCGAAAAGTTACGTTGATTGACTATTTCCCGATGCAGCATTGTGGCTTGTTTTAACTCCGGAACAATTTCATACAATTCTTGTTCAAATGTAGTTAATAAAGCCCCTTGAGTAGGGAATTCTTTTTCCTTATAACAATAGGCGTGTAACTCCACCACACTACCGCCTGTGCGTTGTGACCAATCAATAAATTGTTGTTGAATCCGATGATAAAGAGTGATGCTGTCTGTTAACTCGTAGCCAGATAAAGAAGTAAAATTACTTTGTTCCCACTCAAAATCCTGGTCAAACCAGAAACGACAGACAGCGAAAGGATCGGCGATACTTAATTTTTCCACTTGCGATCGCACTTTGGGATCTACATCCCCACTCACCCGTTTAAATAGTTGTTGCACACCAGGGACATCGGTAGCAAAAACATAATAATCTGCGGTGATTGTCTGCGGTGGTACTGACTCAGTATTTGCTGCTATCAACTGCAACTGATCATCCTGTCGTTGCACTACTTCAAACTTGGGTAAATCTCGTTCGGCTGGCCCCTTGACAACTTTACCATCAGCCGCGAAAATTGCCCCATGACAAGGACAATGAAAATTACCATCTGCGGCTGGCTTGACAGTACATCCTTGATGAGTGCAAGTTAGAGAAATAGCTGATTTACTATCAGATGCGACTGCAAAAACTTGATCAGCCGCACCAAAATATTCTACCTTGTCATCAGTAATCACGGAATTTCGCTGCACCCAGAAAGGCACATTATTTTGATTACTACCAAGATAATATTTGAGTTGGTCAATCTTACCATCTACAGCCGGAATCTCACTTACCGTAGCACTAGTAATAATTTTGCCACCATTACTTTGAATAAAGTTAGCAATTGGTTGTACTAAACTTGTACCCATATCATCGACAGTGCCATTAAAAGCTAATCCTTCTGGATTACCAAAAAAGTAAAAATGGAAAAACTGCATCAGTTCACCCACACTCATCTCATCTGGTGCATTTAAACTAGATTTGGCAAAAGGGAGAAAATACAAGTCGTATAAACCTTGGGGAAATTCCGTTTTCACCCAGTCAGCTACAGAGATATTATCAAAGCGGCGATAGTTTTTTTCGCGTTCAAAACCAGTAATCGCCTGAAAAACTTGTAAATGTTTAAACTTAGTTAAATTAATCCCCCAACGTAAACGATTTGGAGAAGCGATCGCTAAATCTATAATATTCCAAGGAAAAGCCGAACTACTGGGGCGAAATACCTCTGGTTTGTATTTCAAATCGCGGTAGACCAGAGAATAAAAGTTTAATGATTGAAAATTGTTAGTAATTTCCAGTTCAGAAACTATACTTTTGAGATTATAATATTGAGGGAAAAATCCATGAAAACCATGTTCCATCATAAAGGATTCACCAGCCGCTTCAATCGGCCAACTGGCAATTTTACCACCGAGTTGGGGGGCTTTTTCTAAAAGTGTGACTGCAAACCCCCGCTGACTCAATTCATAAGCACAAGCTAGACCGGCTAAACCAGCCCCAACCACTACAACACTTTTATTTTTATTTAAGATTTGCGGCAAATTGAGGGTATCTTTTTGATAAACTGTAGGCTTAGGCTTACTAAACCGGGAGTATCCTGTGCCACCGACAACTGCACCAATACCAAACAATTTCAGTAGTGTCCGCCGGGATAGAGTAGATGATTCTGGTGAATTAAATAGTAAACTCATGTTGCCAAATTAAAGCTGAATTAGTTTCGTAGTTGCGCTTCAGCGCTAAATCTTAACTACAAACTGGTAAAGATTTTGTGTGCCGATTTGCTGAGTGAATTGTTCAATTACTTTTTCTCTGTTACTTTATCCTAAAAAAATAATTTTTGCAGAATTAGAGAATTTGTCAATGCTTAACTGTAAATTTTGATAATACACATTTTTAACATTCATAGTAAATCTTTTTTATCTGAGGGAATATAAGACAACAAAATTTGAGTTAACAAATTAGAAGATTATTTGATAGTTTAATATATTATTTAGTAATTAGCTACCAGGGGTTAAATAGCCGATATGAACTGCATACACCCTCTGGGGATACCTCCGAAAGTTTGCCTTTAACCCCTAGCCCCGATGAAAAATGAAGTATTGGAGTGAAACCATAGCTGTAACTCAGCGCATCTTAATTGAACTGTTGCGCCGCAGACGCAGCCTGATTTTTTGGAGTATTTTCCCAATTTCTGTGTTAATCCTCAGTGGATTTATTTTAGCAGAACGGGCAGAACTACCACTAGACCAAGCTTTTGCCTATGCTGCGCCCTCAACTTTAGTAGGTGCGGCCTTATTTTTTAGCTGTTTGGGTGGTAGTGTGTCAACTGTAGTGGCGGAAAGAGAACAGCAAACCCTCAAACGCTTGTTTATTTCGCCCTTAAGTGGTACTTCCTACTTTTTAGGAATTTTTCTCGCTCACAGCTGCATTGGTTTGGGACAAACGCTTTTGGTTTATACGATTGCTGCCTTTTGGGGTGCTACTTTCAATGGTTCTATACTTTTAGGACTGATAATTATTATCATGAGTATTGTAGCTTATGTTGGATTAGGATTTATTTTGGGGACTCAATTAGCGCGACGCATTGAAGATGTTAATGCTTTGGTGGCTGCTTTTGGCGTTCCTTTGTTAATTCTAGGCGGAGCGTTTTTACCCGCTTCACTGTTTCCCCAAAGTCTGATTAATATTGCCAGATATAATCCTATCTATCACATGAATGAAGCTTTAGTAGGGGTTTCATCCCAGGGTCATGGAATTGAACAAATCAGCTCACACTTTTGGTTTTTATCAGTGTTTGCTTTGGTGATGGTTATCGGTGGCTGGTTATCTTATCGGCGAATGTTAGTGGTAGAAAGAAGACTTTGATAAAATTGGCTCGTAGTAAGGACTTTAGTCCTTTCTTATTCTCCTAAAATTAAGAATTTCACCATTTAGATTAATATACTTATGCTGAAAATCACCAATTTAAATAAATCTTATGGCACAACCAAAGTTTTGCAAGATTTGACATTACATATTAAGCCTGGAGAAATTTACGGCTTACTGGGTGCAAATGGATCTGGAAAAACCACAACAATTAATATTATTTGCAATTTACTTAAAGCTGATAGTGGTGATATTACTATAAATCGTCAGAAGGTTTCTGAAGCGACAAAAAAAATAATTGGGATTGCACCTCAAGAAAATTTACTTTATAAAACCTTGTCTTGTGAGGAAAATCTCAACTTTTTTGCGAATATTTACGGTTTAAATCGGGAAGCACGGCAAAAACAAGTACAGAAAACTCTCGCATCTGTCAACTTATTAGATAGAGCCAAAAGTCCTGTAGAAACTCTCAGTGGAGGAATGCGGCGACGGTTGAATATTGCAGTGGCTTTGGTACATCAGCCGCAATTAGTTATTTTAGATGAACCAACTACAGGATTAGATGTTGAAGCTAGATATGAAGTTTGGGAATTAATCCGAAATCTGAAAACTCAGGGAGTTACTGTTTTATTAACCACGCATTTATTAGATGAAGCCGAGCGACTTTGTGACAAAATTGGTATTCTCAAAAATGGTCAAATTATAGCTGAGGGCAGTTTATCTGAGTTACGCAATTTGATTCCCGCTTCTGAAGTTTTAGTAGTCCAAACTCAGCAAACTGAGCAAGCGATCGCTCGCGCCCAAGAATATGGTTTAATACATAAATATTATGGTAATCAGTTAGCTTTTTGGTTGCCGCAACCGCTAGAATTAAAGGAAATTATCACCCGATTTGAAGGCATAGAATTTGATTCAATTTCCCGGCTACCTGTGGGATTAGAGCATATTTATTTAGAAGTGACACAAGGTAGTTAGAATAGGCAAGGGCGGGCAGGACTTGTACTGAGCTTGTCGTAAAGCCTACGGCATAGCTGCGCTTACCGCGTAGCATGGCGTTAGCCATAGTATGCCCACCCCACAAGAAGTATAATAAAACTACTTATCAAGTTTCGGTGTTTCTAGAGCTTGTTCACGGAAGTACAAAAATAAAGGTAAGGCACAAGATAGACCGATACCAAAGGTAATCACAACATAAAGAAACAGCCAGCGCTGAGAAACGCCAATTCGCTTGAGTTCCAGAAATGAGAAACAGCAGAAAACCAAGGCAGAAATTAGTAAGTCTGCTGCTACGGCTGAACTAATATAATTAGCAAAAGCACTCTGGAAAAACAGGTCTACAGCCAAACCATTCTGGCTAAAAAATTTGAATAGAAAGATCCAAGGATCGATAGCACCAATAATCGCCAGCAAAAGATAAAGTGATTTGGCTGTGAAAAATTTTCTGGATGCAGGTTGAATGTAGGTTATATTTTGCATAGTTTTCTGAATCAGATATTACTAGATGTAGCCTTCACAGATTTGTTATCAATCCTGTTATTCTGATTATGACTACAGCAGATAATAGAAACAATTACGTCTGAGGTAATAATGACTGTAATTTCGACCTCAACAAGAGACCTCTCTTTTGGGAAATTACTAAAATACTGGCGGAATCAACGCGGTTTCAGTCAACTAAATCTAGCTTTAGCCAGCGATGTTTCTCAGCGTCACATTAGCTTTTTAGAATCAAGTCGGGCGAATCCTAGCCGGGAGATGGTACTACAACTTGCGGCTGTACTGAATGTTTCCTTGCGTGACCAAAACGTGATGCTGACAGCTGCGGGCTTTGACCCGATTTATTCGGAAAGTGATTTATTATCTCCAGAACTAGAACCTGTTCGCCAAGCTATCGGGTTTATCTTAAAGCAGCAAGAACCTTATCCCGCTTTAGTGATGGATCGTTACTGGAATTTGATTGAAAACAACACCAGTTCACAACGTCTAATCACCTGGTTAATTGATCCAGAGGAACTGCAACAGAACTTTTATATTGACGGCAAAATTAACTTAATGCGATTGACGTTGCACCCAAAAGGGTTAAAGCCATTTATTGCTAATTGGGAAGAAATCGCCGGTCACCTTATGCAACGAATTTATAGAGAAGCAATTACCGCAGGTGAAAGCAACCAATACATGACCCTTTTCAATGAAATTCAAACCTATCCCGATGTGATCGAGATATGGCAAAAACCCCATCCCTATCCTTGGCAAATACCAATACTGACAATGCAGTTTATCAAAGATGAATTAAGTTTTAGCTTCTTTTCCACAATTACCACCCTTGGTACTCCTCATGACATCCTGTTGCAGGAACTCCGGATTGAAAGCCTGTTTCCCGCAGACAAGATGACCGAAGTTAATTTGAGAAAACTAGAAATAGCATCTAAATCATAAAGTCTCTAAAAGTTCCTGTAAGCGATCGCCTCCATCCCGAAACACAGGCCAACCATCACCCACTAGCACCGCTTCTATACTAGGTAGTGCTGCCAGCCGTTGTACAGAAGCCACAGCCGCCTTGCGATTCAGCAACTTCTCATCAGGCAGAATCGTTAAACTACCTGCCTTGCGGGCGCGTACCAAGTCCCCTGTGATTAAAGTTGTTTCCTCCAATAACAAAGCCAACTCACCCGGAGTCTTAGAACCGTGGAGTTCCAACACCTCTAGTCCTGGAACCACTTGATCACCATCAGCCAACCAGCGATCGCAATGTATGGGAAAACTATCCTTCTCCCCCACAGGGCCAGCAATCTTCGCATAAGTTTGATCAGCAATTTCCTTCGCAGACCTGACGTGTTCAGAATTCGTCAACACAATCCAAACCACACCACCGAGGGATTTCAGGTGATTCCAATCATGATTTGATAAAGCTACAGGGTCAACCAAGACATTACCACCTGGGCGAACCCAAGCAATCCCATTGAAATCAATATTTCTTGCAGGATTGAAAGTAGACCAGCCATATA
>REBL01000176.1 GCA_007692755.1 Nodularia sp. (in: cyanobacteria)
CTAAAACCTGCTGTTTCTATATCTTGAATATTCATCAAAATACAGTTCCGGTGGGGCATTCCCCGATAATAATCACCCTCTTTATAAACCACAGTATTGTGTTGGGAATAACTTCTTCCTGTTCCCAAAATTAATACAATTCCTGGGGTTGATTCGGCGACACCAAAATCTGTTTTACTGGGTAAACTTAACTTTGGTAAAGCAGTGATAAACATCTTGGCTTTACCTGTCGATGTGGCAAACTTGGGTGTATCCAAAATCCTGCCTGCAATAGTAAATTCTTCGCCTGTTTGATCAATTTCGGCAATTTTTTCGTAACCGGGAATTGTTTTTGCAATCAGTTCGCGGATGTATTTTGGATCTTGGAGTTTACGCCAATCTATCGGCGTATTTCCTAAAACTCTATGGGCAATTTGCGTAATTAATTCTATTTCAGAAATCAAATCAGCAGTTTTTAAATGAGTTGTTCCCGCATCATTGAGACGGACAAAATTATTACCCGATTCGGTGGTGGTTTTGTGGGGATTTTCAAAGCGCGTAAATACGGGCAGAATAATTGTATTTTGCTGGGCTAAACCGTGAAAGTGTCCGAGATTGGGTTTAGTGGCGACATAAAAAATCGTGGCAATTTTTCCCAAAGCGCGTTTGGCTTGGTTTAAATCTGGGTTAGCTGCATAAAGATTTCCTCCCAAACAAATCAATGTGTCAACTTCTCCACTCTCCGCAGCTGTAATTAATGCCCTAGTATCGTAGCCAGGAATACGGCTGAGAGGACGTTGCAGGAGTTTTTCTAAAGCTTGCTGAATTTCCTTTTTTAAATTGATGGTGACACCCATAGAGCCAAATCCTTGGACGTTTGAGTGTCCGCGAATTGGCATTGTACCTGCACCGGGTTTGCCGACGTTGCCTGTTAACAGAGCTGTATTGGCAATACTATGAATGTTATCAACACCGTTTTCTTGTTGTGTGACTCCCATCGCCCAAGCAAATACTACACCTGTAGATGTGCCAATTATCCGGGCGGCGGCGATAATTTCAGCTTGGGAAATACCACAAGTTGTAGTGATGGTTTCCCAAGGGGTAGCTTGGGCATTTTGAATAATTTTTTCCCAGTCTTCGGTATGGGCTTGGAGAAAATCTCGTTTAATTAAATTCTCGGCAATTAAGGCTTTTTGAATCCCGACAAATAAAGCTACATCACTACCGGGTATTGGTTGGAGGTACAGTGAGGAGATTTCGGAACCACCAGCTAGTAAGGATTTGATGGGATAGGCTGGGGAGGAGAATTTGACTAAACCAACTTCTACAGTGGGGTTGACAATTATTACCTTTCCGCCCCTTTCCCGTAACTTGATTAATTCATTCATTAATCGGGGATGATTGGCTGGGGCGTTGGAACCAATTAAAACTACACAATCGGCTTGTTTGAGACTTTCTAGACTTACAGTGGAAGTTCCAGAACCGAACATTTGATTTAATCCGACGGTGGAAGCTGCATGACACAAATCTGAACAGTCGGCGAGGTTATTTGAACCAAGCGATCGCATCATAAACTGTAACAAAAATGCCGCTTCATTCGATGATCTCCCGGAACTATAAGAAGCTAATTTCTCCGGTGGTTTTTGAAATGCTGTCTGGGCAATTTGATACACTTCATCCCAAGAAATTCGCTCATAGTGGGAACTCCCGGCACGTAAAATTAAAGGATGACTTAACCTACCTAAGTTATTCGCTGCTTGGGAATTTAATTGTTGTAATTGTTCTAGATTATACTGGGTTTCAAAGGTAGTTGCGGCTTGTAATTCCGAGGCGATCGCCTCTACACTTTTAGCACAGCGTTGCAAAACTTCACCATCTTCATTGACAAAACCGCCTTTTTGCCCACCTGTCCCCCACGCGCAGGAAAGACAAGCACTTTTGTGAAATAATTTTTGCCAAACCTGGACACCATCAGCAGAGATGGTTTTTTCTGCCCAGTATTTAATCACAGGCATTCCGCCGCCGACATCTGGTGTTTTCTCAGCACTCATGACATCACCTTGAAACAATAACCATTGCTTACGATGATAGTTGAAGGTTGGTAAATCAACACCCTGAAATGAATTCAGGACTTACGTAAAATTATGAAAAAACGAACCGCAAAGGACACAAAGGACACAAAGTCAAGAGGTTTCAGAGAGTTATTGCGTAAGTCCTATAATTATTTTAATTTTAATTCAGTTCTGCTAAAAAATCAGGGTTTAGCGTTTCTTCTAGAGTGTAAGGACATATTTCTGGAAATACCTGTTCACCCAATTGAGTCTCTCGAATTGCTAAAGCTAATCCTAGTTCATAGGCATCGGGAAAAACTTGAGCTAAATAGGGTTTTAAACTAGGGCTATCTTGCAGCAGCAGCCTAATTTGTACACGTTGTTCTCGAATTGTACCTAACCAGCTATTGCTGCGTTTATCTGCTTGAAACTGCCATTTTAATAAATGTCCTAATAACAACCCTAAACGATTTCTCAGTTCTTGCCGTTCTCTTCTGCCCAAAGTAGCAATTTCTTCAATCAGATTAAAAGTATCTAATTTATCCCATTGTTGATTCTGAAGCAGGTTCATTTGCTCTTGAGTCCAACCATAGAAATCAGCTTCATATCGGTGTGAGGTGTACATCCTTCTTCACTTGGCGCACTTGGCGACTTGGCGGTTCGATAATCAAATAGTATTGCTATGAGGAAGTTGGGTGTTGATCAGCTCAAACCTGAAACACCCAAAATAACTAATTTGCGACTTCGGCGATTTCAATCACGCGCCCTTCATAGTCCTTCACCAAAAAATTGAGGGGCTTTTGGTTGCGAATCTTGAATTTCAAACCACGCATTTCTACTCGTAATAAAATCAGATCCAAACAGTCGCGGTCAAAACAAACATGACGTTGCTGATTTTTGTGACCCAAACTCGCCCCAGTAATGACGTGCAACTGGGTATTTTTCTTCATCTGATACCACAAACCATCATTAGCATTATTCATCACCTTATTAGACCAACTGGGGCTGGTAGACATATACAGTGGATCAATACCAGTAGCGCCTAAAGTTTGTTCGTAGTTGTAGTAGTAGTGCAAAGGTACTTCGGCGGCTGGCAAATCTAGCAGCCCTTCATACAACTGTCGGGCAATTTCCAAATCAGACACCATGACTGTGTGGACTTTGGGCGCACTGGTGAGGAACATCCACATAGCGCCAGCATAAGCCGCCAGCAACATCACCATAATGCCTTGGGTGGAGAATAAGCTATCCAAGGGCAAGGAAGATAAAAAAGAGGCTGAAGTCAGAGGGGCGAATAAGAAAGGCATCACATTAGCTGCTATAACCATGAACAAACCAAAAAATTATATAAGGGAGAACTTTTATTATTGTCGATGTTCTTAGTTTATCAATACTAAAGTAGTCTGAGTCTTAGCAACGAACAGATTACAGCCTGAGTTGTATGCAGATAAGCACAACGTTGGTATGAAAAATACTATTTTAACTACTATCCACTCTCAAGTTATGCAAATCCCCCATTTTCCCGAAGCTAATCACCCTTTAGTGAAGTCGCTGTTTCATCACAATGATCAGGAATTGCTGAATCTATTTCAAAGTTATCCTGATGCGGGCAAGTACTTTACAGTGATTTTTTGCCGCTATAGCCCTATAGTCTACACCTTGATTCAGCATTCAGCGCGATCGCCTGTGCAGGCAGATTATTTGTTTGCCCTGACTTGGAAACATATCTATTACGAACTCGGTGGACTGAATTTGGCTGATTCCTCATCTAGTTTAGAAGCTTTAACTTTACAAAATTGGCTAATTAATATCACCGCTTTCTGTATCAACGAGATTCAACTACCGCCAACTGAAGCCATTCATTACTCGCTTTGGGAGACATCACCGCCACTATGGTGCTATGTAGAACAGTCCTTAGACCAACTACCACCCATGTTGCGCTTAATGGTGTTAATGGCTCAAACTTTCCACTGGAGTGAAACCAGAATTGCTGCTTACCTACAAGCCGAAGGAGAAACGATATCGCCGCTGGAAGTAGCCAATTGTCTCCAAGAAGGCTATTCTATGCTAGAGGGCAAATTACCCGCAGACATCCGCTTCATCTACTTGGGTGAAGATTCTCTGCCATCCTAGCCTACATATAAATACGTAAACCGCTAGTCTTCATTTGAGAAAATTAATTCTTTTTCGGAAATCTTCGACCTAAAGCCGCAATTGTATCGGTAAATTATATGAAACAACGGCATTTATTACCAGGGTGTTACGTTTTACTTTTTATTGGTTTACTTAGTCCTACAGTGGCGCGTGCTGCTGATATTACGCAACAACTCCACCGCCCTGTGAGTAGTTCGAGTCGGCGACAATCTAGAGAACAAGCGGATACATTGCTGCGTATCGGCAAACAACAATATGCTTCAGGATTTGCTGATAAAGCAGTGACATCGGGTTTATCAGCATTAGAGATTTATCACTCAATTGGCGATTTCAAGGCGCAAGGATTCACATATGATTTGCTAGGAATGTCTTATATCCAGCTAAATCGCCTCAAGGAAGGGGAAGATGTTATGCGCCGACGTTTAGCGATCGCTCGTGATAATCAAGACTTTCAAGGTCAAATTTTTGGCTTAAATAATCTCAGCACCTTGTTACTGCGAAAGGGTGAACCCATCGCCGCTGGTAAAACCCTCGAAGAAGCCCTGACAATTGCGCGTCATGTCAAAAATATTGAAGGCGAAGGACTATCTTTAAGTAACTTAGGTTTAGTAGCCATCAGGTTGGGAGAATATAACCAAGCTATTAAACTTTATGAAACCGCCCTAACTTTCCGCCGTCAAACTCGTGATCCCATCGGGGAAGCCAATACGCTGAATAATTTAGGTGATGCTTACTTAGAAGCCAGAGATTATCAAGAGACAATTGGCACTTATGGGGCAGCATTACGAATTGCTCAAACTAGTCGCGATCGCCTGAATCAGTTACGTGCAATTGACGGTTTAGTATTCGCCCACAGTCATGTAGGACGTTATCAGCGTGCCTTTGATTTACTAGAACAACGTTTAACAATTGCCCAAGAATTACAAAGTCTCCGAGAAGAATTGAAATCTTTTGAATCTTATGCCCATGTATACGAGAAGCTAAGTGATTACCCAACAGCTCGTAATTTTTATGAACGGGCAATTGTCGCAGCACAAATGCTGGCAGATAGGAAAACAGAAGCGCAATTAACTAATAGGTTGGGTCAAATACTGGAGAGATAATTCGTAATTGCAATATTGAATTTTTCTCTCCTCCGCCGCTTGCACCGGAGGCGTTGGGGATGGGGTTTTAATTCAAAAACACTGTACCATCCTCTTGAATCCGCACAGTATTTTTATCCTGTTGGACATCAGTTGTAGCGTTCAATCTGACTTCAATCATTCCTGTTTCTTCAGACGGTTGGGGAGTCACCTGAAGCAATCCGCCATCTTCTCGGAAGAATGTCACAGTTACTGGTGCGCTTAAATCTCGCAGCATCGTGTCTGATTTTCCTTCCAGCGATCGCGCAGGTGTATCGCCCACTACCTCATAAGTAACTTCAGCCCCAGAGTCATTGACTAAGCGGATATTCACCCTACCATTAGCGAGGGCAATCTTGGTGCTGGGTGGTTGTTGGTCTTCTGGTAGGGGTGGTTGAATTGCGGTGACTGGTGGACGCGCTGGGACAGCTTGGCTGGGAGGAATTCCTTGTGCTAGCAGTTGTTGCGTTAGTGCATTGGGAGGACATCCCTCTGGTACTAATACCTGATTATTGTGTGGTTCTTCGTAGTAAATACGAGGACAGGGATTGACTGCAAGGGGTTCTGAATCAGGTGCTTCACCACCCACACCTAACGGTATCTGACCAGGGGCGGGGGTAGGAGGTGGAAGCATCCCTTGCGCCGCTAGTTTTTGCGTTAGTGCATTAGGAGGACATCCCTGTGGCACTAAAATTCGGTTGTTGTGTGGTTCTTCGTAGTAAATACTAGGACAAGGGTTAATTTGGGAAGTCGGTTGCTGTGCTACAGCCCTTTGAGAAATTGCTGGCGCACTAATTAGTAATCCGCCGCAAATAGCGCTAAATAGTCCAGCATACTTGCGAAGTGTTTGGGTCTTTCTATTCATGATTAACTCCTAAAAAGCGTAACCTTTTTGGACTTTAAGAATTTTTCAATCGGTTTAAATTAGGTAAGAAAGCTCTAAAAAGTGACGTAAAAATTTTAAATTCGCTAGGAATTAAGTGATGGAAATTACTAATAGTTTAAATTTAACAATTTACTCTAGTTATTTAATCTAACTATAGGATCGATATAAAACATCCAATCAGACCAGTATTTCAATCTCAAGGATGAGGTTAGTAAATCATAAATAATTAGTAAACACCGAGAGACTCAAATCCCCGACTTCTTGTAGATACCCATAGGATGGCTTACCTCATGGTAGAAGTCGGGGATATTTATGTTCGTAACTTATTGAATATTTTTAAGCTTCTTCCCAGAGTTGGCGAACTTTATCTGGTAACCAGCTAGCAATCTCCTGAATTCTTTCCGCTGAAAGTTCATCTTTAGTCGCAGAAAATATTGCTTTTACTACCTGTTCACGGTCTACATTTGGTGGCATTCCGCCTTCGTTTGCTACTCTAAATAAGAAGCGATCGCTATCAATTTTAAAGATACCAGGGCCTTGCCAAGGTGGACGTACCCGACTCAAAAATCCTACAATCGGATTGGTATCATGCCACAAATCGGCAATTTCTAGTTGTAGTGATTTATCATTAGTGGGTTCAACTGGTTTGTGCAGTTCATCTTCTACTCGGTCAGCAGCGGCTGTGGTCATTAAGTCGCGCATCACCCGGTATACTACTTCTGTAATGTCCCTAGCGTCGAAAATATCGCTTAAACCACTTTTTAACATCACCTTTTCTAAAAAAGGCATATCTTTCGTAGCAATAGAAACCGATGAACCTGCTTTTAAAGCTTCAGGCGGATTTGCTTCCAGTTTTTTGAGCATTTTCTCGCCTTTGTCTGTCAATTCTGCCTTTCTAAAAGTGATTAAATGAGGTAAAACCCCACCCGCACCATTATGATTGGTTATTTCTTGGGAATTAATGAAATCAGGAACATCATTCTGATTTGCATAAGCATTACCTGCAAACTCAGCATTAATATAATCCTTTTGATTCAAATAATCTAAATGTCCTAAAAATTCTGCGGGGGTTAATTCACGACTGGCTAAATCAGCTTCATTAAATCTCACCTCGTGCATTCCTTGTCCAGTATCATTAATTTTTTGAGCAAAATATAAGCAACATCTTTTCTAATACTAATTGGCATATAAACCTCCAAATTTTTCTGACACAAGTATTTAGCCAAACTAAAACTAGCAGTTGATATAACTACGAATCAAGTATGCAAAGTAGCAAGATTAAACTAACTGTGAGCAAAAATTTCCAACGATCATCATATTGCAGCTATACAAACTCAACCTACCTACACAGGTTGCATGAAATCTTCGCAAAGACTTAGCTTGGTGTAACCCTAGACTTTTAGCCTGAGGGAAATTTTTTTTTAACAAGCGTTATTATTTAAATTAGTAGATAGACTTATTATTTTTCATCTATCATTAGAAACAAATGTTAAAAATAAATTTAATACTCCAGAGTGATTGGTAAAGTGACAGTAAAAGTTGTACCTTGTTCAATAATAGTTTCCACTTGCAGCTGACCTTGATGATGTTCAACAATAGCCGCCGCGATCGCTAGTCCTAATCCTGAACCTGTAGAACTTTGTGTATTTGTCTTTGCTGTCTTATGGGTACGTGCTGGATCTACCCGATAAAAACGATCAAATAAACGTGGTAAGGCTTCTGCTGGAATACCAATCCCGGTATCCCTAACTTTAATTTGCAATACAGCCGTGTTATAACGAATTTTAGAAACGCGATTGCTGCCCTCTAGACGCGCCAATTGTACATACACCTCTCCGTCGGCTGGGGTGTATTGCAAAGCATTGTTAATCAAATTTGTGAATAACCGTAGCAGTTGATCCCATTTACCCGGAAGTGTAAACCAATTTTCTAACAATTCGGGGCTTGTTTCCGAGGCGGGAGAGTCAACCAAGTCCAAAGTTAAAGTAATTTTTTTTTCCCTGGCTAATAGTTGTTGTTCTTCAACTACTTCCATCAGCAAAGCGTCCAGGGGACAAGATGAAAACACATCTTTGCTAATCCCACTATCCTGTCTTGCTAAAAACAATAAATCATTGACTAGCTTACCCAAGCGCTGGGTTAGCCGTTCCACGACCTTTAATTGTTGGCGATAGTTGACAACAGTAGTAGATTGTGTATCTGCCAATTCTAAATCAGCCAGCGCCACTTGCACATTAGTTTGAATTAAAGTAATGGGACTTCGGAGTTCGTGAGAAGCATCAGCAGTAAATTGTTTCAGTCGTTGGTAAGATTCACCCACAGGTTCCATCGCTTTACCCGAAAGAAACCAGCCGCTGGCGGCGACAGAAAGCACCATAAACCAAGTCCCCAACGCCAAATCAATAATTAACTGGCGACTTGGTTTAGTAACTTCAAACCAGGGATGACTAACACGCAGATATCCTAATACTTGCCGTCCCACTTCCACACGCTGGGTAACTTGTCTGAGTAAGAGTGGAGATTGGGGAGTTTCATTATTGGTGGAACTTTCTTGCTTAAATACACGGACAGTTTCACCGAGATGGTTACCGTGAATGGGAATATTTAGCGGTTCCGATAGGGTTGACCAAAGTAATTTGCCATTGGCACTAAACCATTCTAGGTCAATGTGGTCATCTTCTACGGTGCTGGTATTGTCGCGAAAACTGGCTTCTACATTAACGCGAAATTTTTCCACATTTCCATTAACTGGCGAAATAACCAGCGATCGCTCGACAATTTCCACTACGTGATTGAGGGTATCATCAACGCGTTCAATTAATGTACTGCGGACATATAAATATACACCACTGGCAAATAGTAAAAGTAAAACCGCAGTTACGGCAGTGTACCAGATAGCAAGACGGCGGCGAGTAGCTTGAAACATTGGCAATACAGAGACATTCTGTTGTTCTTCTTCTTGAATGTTAAATTATGCTTGAAACCAATATTTCTACGACATTAATCGTGAATACAGCGACTGAGATCGTATTTTTAATTGAAGATGATCCAGAGGGTGGTTATACCGCGAAAGCCCTGGGGGAATCGATTTTTACGCAAGCTGATGATATTGCTAGCTTGAAGGAAATTTTACGTGATGCGGTGCGTTGTCATTTTCCTGATCAGATAAATCGACCGAAAATGATTAGACTGCATATCGTTCATGACGAGGTGATTGCTTCGTGAAATTACCGCGAGATTTGTCGGGTGAAGATTTGGCGAAGGTATTAGTTCGCTTTGAGTCTGTGGTGGATAGGCAAACTCGAAGTCATATTCGATGAACGACTCAGCTAAATGGCGAACATCATCTGACAGTTACCGCCCACGACCCTCTTACAAGTTGGTACTTTGAGTGTGATATTGCGCGATATTGCTGACCATTTTGATTTAAATCGAGATGAATTGCTCAAACAACTGTTTTCATAACAAGCGATCGCTCGACAATTTCCACTACGTGATTCAGGGTATCATCAACGCGTTCAATTAATCTACTGCGGACATATAAATATACACCACTGGCGAAGAGTAAAAGTAATACCGCAGTTACGGCAGTGTACCAGATAGCAAGACGGCGGCGAGTAGCTTGAAACATTTAGCAATGCAGAGAAAGTCTGTTGTTATTCTTGTTGAATGTTCAATTACAGGACTTTGCAAGTAAGTAGATCAAAAAAATTGAATAGACATCTGGTGGAAAAAAATTAGAGACCTTATGGAAGGTCTCTACAAGAGTTACAGGGTCAGATCCCGGAATTACCCCCCTTAATTACCCCGAAGAAAGGCTACGGTGTACACACATCTGGTTCCCGGACATTTGCAAAAGTTTAGAGTGGGGTGTTCGGTATCGCTCATTTAAAAGATCACCCTAAATCGGGGATATAGTTACTAACGGGTTGACCTAAGTCGATAGTATCCTGAATTATAAAGTCATGGGCTGTCAGGTTTAGCCCCCGGCTGAGTGTGGCAAAGTGAGCGCCAGAACCAAATCCACTCCCCGCCCGATTTTGGTTGTAAAATAACCTACCATTGCCCGAATTGTAAACAATAGCGGCATTGCTATTAGCAGCGGCACTATCTCTTTCTACCACCATAAAGTCGTTTTCGCCCAAAATACTATCCAACACAGCGAATGTGGCTTTGGACAAAACTATTTTATCATTGCCCACAACGAAATCAGCGATGGTATCAACTCCCAGGTTGGCACTCACAAATTCTTGATTGTCACCAAAATAGAAACGGTCATTCCCCGGACCACCATATAGTAAGTTGTTCCCCGGACCGCCATAAAGATGGTCATTACCAGCATCACCATAAAGGCGATCATTGCCAGCACCGCCATATAATATATCGTCACCGTCGCCACCATATAATCTATCGTTACCGTCGCCACCATATAATGTATCGTTACCGTCGCCACCATAAAGGCGATCATTACCAGCACCGCCATAAATGATGTCGTTACCAGCACCGCCATAGATAGTGTCATCACCAGCACCGCCATAGATAATGTCATCACCAGCAGTACCATAAAGGCGATCGTTGCCATCAGTGCCAATAATGATGTTAATTGTGGAATTAACTGTGATCCTAGCTGTTTCGCTATCAGAACTAAATGATGTTGCCCCATCGTTATTTGAGGTGTCAACTCCTGTAGTCGCATTGATTTTACCATCCGTACCATCCCAGGCGCGGAAATCAATTGTCGCATCACCTTCAAAGCCAGAATCGGGTACGAAGCGAACTCTAGTATTTGTCTGGAGTTCCACCCGTGATAGGGTAACATCAGCTTCTGCGTTGGTAGTTCTGTCACCTAAAAAGATGAAATTGGGTTGTTCGTAGGGATTGTATGGCAGAGTAAATACTAATTCATCTACACCTGTATAATCCCGTAAAGAACCTGTGATGATGGGTGTCTCTTCACCCGCAGCGAATAAAGAATAAGTGTCGCCTTTGATAGTTAAATCGTAACGAGTTAGTTCTGCGGTTGTATCCCTAGATGCTTGCTCTGTTTCGCTGCGGGTAAATCCATCGTCGGGTTCAGTCTGCGCCCAAATCTCGTCAGACCAGAAACCCAATTCAATTGCCTTAGTCTTGTCACTGGTAACAACAAGAACGCTAAATCCTGCTCTGTCGTTCTCGTTCGACTCACTATTGATTTTAAGATCAAAACTTAGGGTAAAGCCTTGATTGCGATTGAGAACCGGAAACGCATTGTTTAACAGAGTTGTTGTCAGCGCATTGTAATTGCTGTAACCAGCAAACCCCTCCGGGGTAGTGACTAGGTTGGTTCCACCATTAGTAGCGGTTTGTGTCCCACCACCAAAGGGGAAGGTTAAATTTAAATCTTGATTATATCTAGCTGACCCAAACTGAAACCAACCTTGTGTATTGGGTGTACCACCGAAAGAACCTTTGTAGAGGGGTGTCGAAGCTGCTAGTACAGTCGCCCTAGTCTCTGAAACTGCACCAAAATTCAGCCAAGTATCACCACCGTTCAGGGAATATTGCCAAGTACCGTTACCAGTTAGCCCAGTTACAGCGATTCCTTCGTTATCATTATCTTGATCAGAAATCAGTCCTTTGATTAGGTCTGCAACTAAAACACCGACATTACTCGCATCTGAGATATTATTTCCAATAGTCGGCAGAGTGGGATCAGTACTGTTGTCTAGGTCAGGTGGATTATTCAAAACGGAATTGTAAGCTTCCATAACTTCTGTCCGGAATGCCAAAGAAGTGGCAACTTTTCCACTACTGAAGTCTAAATCCCAGTTGCCGCCTAAAGCTGCATCTCCTGTTTTATCTGTGGAAGCGGTGACAGTTACTCCAGTCAGTTGGCTAATTTGCTGTACAAATCTTGTGCCTTCACCACTAGCAACATCACAACCATAGAGTAGGATATTTGCATCATCATTTAAAACATCCGCCCACTGCTGTAACTGATTTGCATAAGCATTTAGGTTCGTAGCATTCAGGTAGCTTGACCCAAGTTGCAAACAGCCCTCGCTGCCGTGGGAAACAATATGAACTGAATGCACTGATTTAAATTCGGCTGTTTTTAGTGACTCAGTAATTTGTGTCACCCCATCTTTGTTGGGGTCAAGTGTCACCACACTATTGCCTGGTTTGATACCAGCTATCAAGCTTTTGTAGTCGGCAACTGCTGTGTCAATAAAGACAATACTTTTCTGGATCTGAATTGTGGGGATGTTGTGTAATGCCAGTTTCATATTTTTTGGAGTTAATGGGAGATATTTAATAAAAATTTGAGCCAACCCAAATAGCTGTTGAATCAAATGCAACGACAGATGATATCGCCTAAAAGAAATATTGGGCGATGAGAATAGAGACTCCGGTACGCTACGCGAACACGGCTAAGAAAACACAATTTACCTATGTGGATGATATTAAACCAGCCTCAGCCAGTTTTGTTTGTGTATCCTCAAATTTAATTCCGAAAAACCCGATATGGATAATTTATTCTTACTTTCAAAGATTGAACCTCAAAGTTGAAACAGAACCGAGTAAAGACATTGAGTTAATCTGGGGTTTTATATTTAACTGGGACTTTAGTAAATCCTATTTAGTCAATAGACATCGATACAATTTCAATATGCTTTTCTCCAAACCCCTGTAGAGAAGAGACTTATATGAACATTTCCACATTTTTCTCAGAGATGTCTAATAGCTTCCATAAGACAATAATCCTATAGCATCCCCAACTTATACGTAAGAATAAATAAAGGCTCTAACGCTGATAAGATAAGGCTTTTTATCTCGGATTTTACTCACGAATGATTCCAGATTGCTATATGATGACGTGGTTATCTTATATCACAGTTGGCTGTTGTTATCAGATAACAGTGAATGATGTAGTTGCAAGAATTGATAACAACTGGAGGCTAATTAAAACGTCTAATTATACATTTAGCAATTTTGACTCCTTTCAAATTATTGACTGAGAGAACTAAACTCGACATAATCCTAACCTATATATATCTGAATTGTCTCTACTAATAATAGTTCTTAGCTATCCATATCATGAAGATTTTATGAATCTGTTTATCAAATAACAGTAACTTTACTGAGGAAAAATAAAATTTTTATAGTGAAATAAGAAATTTTACTGATGCCTGATATTTGTGAAAAGTTTACAGTCTGTTTGCAGTATAATTATCAATGCCTTATGACAATAAGCCTATAGTCTCAGTGGATCCTAATTTCAAGTATGTACTTTTAAATACTCACAAATCCTCAATTAACGGAGTTTCAAATCTGATAACGTCTAGATTTATCTTTGTTGGTGATCAGCCAGCATAGTCAATAGACATCTCGGACAAAGAATGTAGAGATGTTGCATACAACGTCTCTACAAGGGTTCTGAAAGACGCATATTTAAATTCGGTCGATGTCTAATGTTTATTTTTAGATATTTTTTGACAGGCGAAGTAAAAGATGTCAGTTAAATATATTTGCCAACATTAAAATTTTTATTAGGCAAAAATATGGCAAACAATTAATCTGCGGGTGCATTATACAAAAAGTATTTTCTATGACTTCAAAACATTGGTTTAAAGTATCATTGCTTCTACTGAAATTTATAATTTGTATTCAAAATCCTGTATTGGCTTCTGAATTTGATAATCAAAATATTAATGATATTTCCGAAGTTAATTTAAATTTTAAACTGACATCACAACAGGATGTTGGAGATTTTGTTTCTCAGACAAAAGTAGCAGATTTAGATCAAAAAGTTCAACAAGATAAAAATGCTGATGATGCTAATTTCAAGCAAGATAGTAAAATTATCCCTATCTTACCTGAATGGGATTTAAACTCAAGTTATGAGTTTAGTGTCTCAGAACTCGCCAACAAACAGCAATTACCTACACCCAAACCCATAAATGACTTCCCTCTGGTTGTAGAACTTGATGAGCGACCATTAATAGAAACTCCTCAAGAAATTGAGTCTGAAGATCCAAATTACGCAATACCGCCGCGAATTGCGCCTAAAGAAAGAATTAACCCACTTACAACTGCTCTCCTGCTAAATGGTATACCTATTAGTCATTTGACAGAGTGGGAAATTATTGGATTAACTAGTTTTGGTGACGATCAAAATGGAACCTTGGATTATAATGCTATCCTCAAGATTCATAGTCAGATTCAAGAAAGTTTGACTAGAGATAACATTTTTACAGTTGATCAAACAGGAAGTTATATACAATTACAAACTGTGAGAACATCTCGTGAAGTTACAACTATGAGGAAAGACCCACAAACTTTATTTGGTACACAGATCCAAATGAGCCTTGTTGCTTCCTGTATTTTGCCAGATACTCCATCTGATCAACAATGTACATATACACCTGGCTTAGTTACTGACAGAAATAGTATTGATCCAGACTTTTTTGTGCCAACACGTATTAATCAAACCAGCAATATCGGAGATATAGTTACACCAGAATCGCTAGCAGTTATGAGTTTACCCGGCTTTCAAAGGGGAGCTAATGGTCAGGAAATTGGGATAGATTTATACTTTCCTAATGCTGGTGCTTTACCTGGAAATAGCAGAGGAAATACACCTGTTTTGACTAGAGAAGAAAATAATAAAAATACGCCGACAGGTTTTTATTCAACAGTGCGGCAAGTTGTCAGAGCCAATAGTGATAAAGCTGTGATTGGTCGGACAGTTCGCGGTTACGGGCTAATTTTAAATGACCCTAATTTAGCTGTTAATTCGATTTTTCAATTAGGAAATACACTTTTGCCGGATGCTAACCCAAAAATTACCGGCGGGGAAAATCCAGTTAACCCAAATATTAATAGAAATTTATTTTTAGCTGCTAATAATACTAGACTACCTGCAAATAGTTTTGCCATATATCATGCGGGGATTGGAGAAGCCAAAAGCCCAGTGAATATAACTAACTTAAATCAGGTTCCCAATGCAACTTTTAATAGTATCTGGATTGGTCTTTCACCAGTGATATTCCGCAGCATTGAATCTATGAATCGATATGAACCCATTGGTTCTCAGAGGATATTCGCAAGTGCTGGGGCAGAAGGCGGTGTGAATTCAAATGTGAGTTTATTGTCTTCTGTGAATGGGTTAGAATTTTCTACTGCTAATCTAGAAAACTTCTACACTCAAATTTATCTGTCAAATTTTCAGCAAGATGTGAATTTTGTCGATGGTAATCGATTAACAGAAAAAACTATCTATCATCCCCATATTAGCTTTAGTGGCAATATCACAGGTTCACAAGATGTCTTCAAGTATTACACAGGTGTCATTACTGGAGATATAGTTAAAGCTTATCTTGGTGGGGACTTTACTCGTCGGACATCCAATGGTTGGACTTACTCAGCCGGAGCGGTTGGTTATATTAACCCAGATCGTGAGTATTATAGTCAACTAGTAGGTAGTGTTACTAAAAGAATCCCTGTAAGTCGTACTACTAATTTTGTTTTATCCACAGGAGTAAACTATGCCCTTGATCGAGAAACTACAATTGGTCGCACTATAAGTATTTCTCCTGGAAGTTCGGTGACAACGGGAGTTAGACTGAATATGAATTCTGTTTCTTTGGGATTAGTTAACTATTTTGGCAATATTCTGCCCAATTCAATTGCTAATACTCTCTTAGCTGATTTAGAGATTAAATTCAGTAATAATTTTAGCTTGTCGGCTTATTACACACCAATTAATGAAACTAGCAGTCGTTCCCGATATGGAACTAGGGCGCAACTTAAATTAGGTAATGATTATAATAGCCCGTCTCTGAGTGTATCTTGGAATAACAATGAATATGACTTTGGTAGAAATGCCAATGGTAACAACTTTAGTATTACTAATAACGTTTTTAGAATCCTATTTAAGATAGGAGATCCAGCGAATCCATTTGATCCACAAACTGCTGAACGGTTAAGGCGGGGAGTTGACCAGGGAGTAGAACAGTTACAAAGGGAACGCAACTTCAACGAATTGGAACAAATCAATCCTCAGCCAGCAATACCTTAAGTTTTTCCCCCATTCCTTTGTAGAGAATGGGGGCTAGGGGGGTTAGGTCTACTTTATCCGAGAAGCATTGAGTCCACTACTAGATTTAAAGTTTAGCTAAAAGTTGATCAGTTGGTCACCACTTGAAGTACCAAGATTGATAGTAGCATTAGAACTAAATTGATTACGCTGCGCTGTGTGAAGTGCTGGATCTGCTGTACCTACCATTTGAACATTTGCTGAATTTCCCAGGTTACTAATAGTGATTGCGCCAGCCGAACCCAGTGCAGAAGCTGAATTGGTTCTACTACCAGAGATAGTAACAACGTTAAAAGCGGTGGCGGCGGCATCATTTTTACCAATTGCTGCGGCTTGAGCAACTCCAGTTACCATCCCAGACTCAATTGTGAATGCTACGGCTCCAGCAGCGCCACCTTCTCCAGCTAAGGTTTCAGTTGCTAGCCCAAAGATACTAGCAAAGACAGCAAACAAGGAGATGGCTAGTTTGTTTGTAGAATTCATCACTTATGTTTTATTGTTTGTTATTCAGCAAAAACCTCAAACTCGCTATAGCAATCAGCACAAAAGTTGCAAAGTGATTCTGATATCCAGTTCGCATGAATACTTACAGGTGATTAACCGAACTTGATATTAGTCAATAATTACGCTGTGAGATGTCCAAATAACAAAGTATGCAAATATTTTCTTATGATGGTAGATATCCTAAAAATTGCTGTGGTCAGGATGCCTACCCCACAAGATGGTTTAATTTATTGGGGGGAAATTTCCAGAATCTGTGTAAACGACCCTGATGGGTTTTTCATAACACAAACATGATTGCTATATGTTCATATTAGTTTTTTGCCATACCATCGAATATAGCGGAATTAAGGATAGGATGATCAGTGAGTTTATGAAAAAAGATAAAAGTTTTTAGCAAGAATTATGAATAGTTAATGAATAGATATACGATATGCGGTTTAATTTAACGTAACGTGGAAGTTTCCACTCTCAATATACCTATAGGGTGGGAATTGTGAGCGGGTGAGTAAAGCCCTGAAGGGCATGGCTGCGCTTACCGAGGAGCGTCAAGAAGTGAGGATAGTATCTGGGATTGATTTGTTTGTGAGCAAAAACAGACACTACATATATGAGTCAAATACTCACACTTCCCTAACGGGTAAATGTGGGCTTGCAAAATTCCTCAGTAATGAGATTCACGCTATGCAACGTAAAAGTTGGTTAGGGCATTGAGATCAGATCAAACAAGAATCCCACGCCGAAAGGCGTGGGAAGTACCAAGATCCACAGGCGATACTTCAGGAATTAGTTACCAAGAATGACTAGATCATCATTGGATTGAGTACCTATTGTAATTGTTGTGCTAGATGTAAAACTGTTCGCTTGCTCTTCTCCTAGATCGAAATCAACATCACCTTCCATGAACACATTCGCACCTGCTATGTTCTCCACCGCGATGCTACCAGCAGAACCTAAAGCAGCCGCTATGCTTATACCGGTTTCTTGACGAGCATAGGATGAAGCATCGTTTTTACCGATCGCAGCTGCTACAGCAGCACCAGTTACGCTACCTGCACCGTCGATTGTAAATGCAGCCGCACCAGCAGCTCCACCCTCACCAGCCATAGCGCCAGAACCTAAACCAAAAACACTGGTGGTAGCTGCTACTAGAGCGATCGCAATTTTTGCTTTGAGTTTCATAATCAACTTACTACTTGTTTTTCTTGAGAAAATGTTAATATTTATACGACCAGTAGCGGAGATAAAACCATTAAATTTACTTAATACTGAAGCTTTTAAGGACTTATCTTTTACTGCCGTAACTAATCTAACCCTGTTTCTGAGACAGAGTAATCAGAAATAATACGGAAAAAAATATTTTTATTTTTGGTAAAAACTTCATAATTATCAGTATTTACTGATATAAATTTTACTAGATGATATGTAACTTTATGGGCTGTTTAGCCTTGGCGTGTTAGACAGCTAAGGGCAATTTTCCTCTTACGTCCAGCCCCACTTTCATCTACTATATTTATTGTCCCCCAGTTGTATAGCTTCATCTGGCTACCCTGAGATCGTTATGTCGAAATCAAAAAAGAATACTAATCCCATTGATTTGAACGATCCGCAATATTACATTAACCGCGAGTTAAGTTGGTTAGAATTTAACAGTCGTGTACTCCACGAAGCCTGTGACCCCAGAACACTGCTTTTGGAACGATTAAAATTTTTGGCCATCTTTAGCGCCAATTTAGATGAATTCTTCATGGTGCGGATTGCAGCTTTAAAACAACAAGTAGAAGCGAAAGTTGCCCAGTTGACTCCTGATGGTCGTACACCACAGAAACAGCTAGACGACGTTAGATTAACCCTCAGCCCCCTGGTGACAAAACATCACCAACAATTTGAAGAAGTCCTGCAACCTCTCCTAACCAGTCATCATATTCATATATTGGACTACATCAACTTAAATCAAAAACAACGGACTTATTTAGATAATTACTTCAAAGAACAAATCTTTCCGGTTCTGACTCCCCTCGCTGTTGACCCTAGTCATCCTTTCCCCTTCATTTCTAATCTCAGTCTGAATTTGGCAGTTGTGGTCAAAAATCCAGACACTGAACAAGAATTTTTTGCCAGGGTGAAGGTTCCCAATGTGCTACCGCGATTTTTACCTTTACCGCCAGAGTTAGGCATTTCCGAAACTGGACAAACTGCTCACTGGACTGGTGTACCTTTAGAACAAGCGATCGCTCATAACCTGGAGTTTCTATTTCCAGGCATGAATATACAAGAATATCATCCCTTCCGCATTACCCGTGATGCTGACCTAGCTTTAGAAGAAGATGAAGCAGATGATTTGCTATTAGCTATTGAACAAGAACTACGCAAACGGCGCATGGGCGGGACTCCCGTCAGACTAGAAATTAAATCCCACACACCTGACCCCATACGTTCTCGGTTGTTGCAAGATTTGGACTTAACCGAAAATGATGTTTATGAAGTTGATGGTCTTTTAGGACTCCGGGATTTAATGTATTTTATGGCCTTGCCATTACCCGAACTCAAAGAACCACCACGCCAGTCTGTAGTACCTTCACGTTTGCAAAGGTTGAGAGAACCGAGTTTAAGCCCAGATGCGTTGGAATTAGAAGAAGGTCAAGACTTTTTTGCCGTAATTCGGGAAAAGGATTTACTGGTACACCATCCCTATCAATCCTTCTCCTCAACGGTGGTCAGCTTTATTACCCATGCAGCCCATGACCCGAATGTGCTAGCGATCAAAATGACCCTTTACCGCACTTCTGGGGACTCGCCCATAGTCAAAGCTTTAATTGCAGCTGCGGAAAATGGTAAGCAAGTTTCGGTGTTAGTGGAATTAAAGGCGCGGTTTGATGAAGAAAATAATATTTACTGGGCGCGGAGTTTAGAAAGAGTTGGCGTTCACGTTGTTTATGGTTTAGTAGGGCTAAAAACCCATTGCAAAACCGTCATGGTGGTGCGAAGAGAAAAAGACCGGATGCGCCGCTATGTGCATATAGGGACTGGTAACTATAACCCTAAAACAGCACGTTTGTATACAGATTTGGGATTATTTAGCTGCCGTGAAGAATTGGGTGCTGATATTACAGATTTATTTAATTTTTTAACAGGCTATTCTCGGCAAAAATCTTATCGAGAAGTGTTAGTTGCTCCTGTGAATATGCGCGATCGCTTTTTGGGATTAATTCGTCGTGAAATAGAAAATGTCGAAAATGGCTTTTCTGGGCGCATCGTTGCCAAAATGAACTCCCTGGTAGATCCCCAAGTTATCGCGACTTTATACGAAGCTTCACGCGCTGGAGTGCAAATTGATCTAATTATTCGAGGCATCTGCTGTTTACGTCCAGGACTCAAAAATATCAGTGAAAATATTCGCGTCATCAGCATTATCGGCCGCTTCTTAGAACATTCTCGCATTTATTATTTCCATAACAATGAACAGGAAGAAATTTATATTGGTAGTGCTGATTGGATGCGTCGCAACTTAGATCGCCGAGTCGAAGTAATTACCCCAATTAGAGACCCAGATATTGCTAAAGATTTGCAAGAAATTTTGGGAATCATGTTAGCAGATAATCGTCAAGCCTGGGAATTACAACCTGACGGTAGTTATATCCAACGCCAGCCAGGTGATAGCGTCAGTGGGGAAGCCGTAGATTGTCCAGAAACTAATTCACAAAAAACTCTGATTAATATGGCATTACGTTCAACTGGTATAGCCTCAAACCTGATTGATACAAAAAAGAGTTACTATTACACAGATAAAAAGCTAAATTGAGTTCCTTTGAACAAAACTTTTTTTGGCAATTTATCTAATTTAATAGACATCTCTCTCCAAAAAAGAATGTAGATTCCTCGCAGTGCTACCCTTCTACAAAGCTTCTGGATAAAGCACATTTAATTGCTGGAGATGTCTATTTACTATGGATAAAGCAATTTATTCAACCATAAGATAGAGTGATTATTGGTGCATCTTCCCATACACTATAGGGGTTGTTGTATCTATTTTTTTATTTCCCTAAATGTTAATGTTTTCTTGTAAGTCTACGACCTTGCGTGTTCTAGTAGTTGATGATCATGAGCTTACACGTTTAACTCTAAAATTAGCTTTTTCGGCTCAAGAAAATCTCCATGTAGTCGGGTTAGCCTGCAATGGTCAAGAAGCTATAGAAATGGTTAAAAGTTGCCAACCTGATGTAATTGTTCTGGATTTACAAATGCCAGTTATGGATGGTTGGAGTGCTTCTAGTCATATCAAAGCAATGTCTCCCAATACTCAGATACTAGCTTACTCCTCAGTGGAAGATGCCAATTTTTTGGGAGCTAAAGCAATGCCTAATTTTGACGATGTTTGCCAGAAAGATGTCCCGACATCTGAACTCATTGCTTTAGTCAGGCAGTTAGGCGAACGTGCAGGAGATGTTTAAATTAGAATAAAAAGCGCCAGTTTAACCGCTAACTCACGGTTCTACTAGCGCTGTTGTGTATTTTCCTCTGCTTAGTTCACCCTAATTATTATCTGTTTCCGGAATAGTCCGTTTAAATTCATCAATTAAATCATCCATCTCTTCCAAAGCTTGGTTGACATCAATTCTCAAAGTCCCCAAGTTTGGCTGCTCCAGAAGACTCAGCAGGTACTCGCGTTTGCTTTGAACTACGGCAATTCGTTCTTTTATAGTCTGTAAATCCATTATTTTTTTCCAGTCTTGAAATAGCTTCAAATTTAAACTTAACCCAAAATGAAGTAGAGGCGCGATTAATCGCAACCTCTACAAGGGTAATAGGGGATGCCGGGAATCAAGAGTAATCCCACGGGTGAACAACTCTTCCTCAATTGTGACCAATAACCGATGATAATAAAACTAAGATGTTAAGAATTTATAAAAACCTCAGCTCATGTTACGTAAAATTTCTTTGGGGACCATCGGTTTAACCATCGGCGGTATATTAGTCATTGTTGGTTTCGTCGCCTACGCTGCTGATAACGCCACACTTAACCTTGTAGGGTTTTTTTATGGGTTTCCTCTTTTCTTGGGAGGACTGGCGCTCAAAGCCAATGAAATTCTGCCCATACCCTTTAGCGAAGAGACAACGCCATCAATATTACTTTTACGCGAGCAGCAAGCAACTGTCACTCAAAATAAAATCCGCAAAGACATCACCCGATACTGCTATGGTCAAGAGGCTCATTTAGATGAAGCTCTGACTTATCTTGGTCTAAGTCCTACAGATGAAGACCGCCCGGAAGTTACAGGTTTACGAGAAACGGAAATTAATGGGGCTTATGCCTTAATTCTAGAATTTGATTCGCCGTTTATTTCATTTGATGTTTGGCAGGAAAAACAGGAGAAAATGACAAAGTACTTTGGGCCTGGAGTAGATATTAAAATTACAGAGGTTGGGGAAGATATGATTGAACTAACAATTGTTACTCAAGCAGAAACAAGCAAGAATGATTGACATACTCCCCTGATTCCGCTTGGGCTAAATTCGGGGGATTCTAGGCTCAAACAGCAATTGCAAGCGTAGCTCGTCTGACATCGCCTAACCCAATAGTCGATGCCCGGAAAATGCGTTGTCGTCCCTTTTATTCACAGATTGACACGACGGACAACGCCACTCTCTAAGTGACCGAAAACTTACTTTTCTAATCGGATTGCGTACCACTGAAAATATTTTCCTAGCCCAATATCTAATTCACAACTTGTGTCAATTAAATATTGGGCTTGAGCATCTACAGAATCAAATTTTTGTAAATCTATGGGTAAATCCTGAACATTGATTTTTTCTAGTACAAGCTTGAGTTTGTCCAATAATTCATTAGTTGTGAGGAATTGTTCTGGCTGGTCTGTTTCTAGAACGACAAAATTATCCTGCTGATACATGAGTGAGTCTGGCATATAAGAAAAATTATCAATAAATGGTGATCTTGAGACAAATTTCTGAAATCAACGTTTTTGGCTGTGTTTGTGGAAAAACGTACACGACAATAGTGTCTGACTTGCTACTGGCTAAGACAATTATTATCTGCCAAGCTAATTCCTATATACTTAATACTTTTGGACTATTTTAGGTAGTATACTAATATTTTTAATCAAAAGTCACCTATCTTTTGTAATAAAGATAAATATCTCTATTTGAAATAACAATTTTTACTTCTCTCAAGCACACAAAATATCTTGAATAATCAAGTTTGTTTCAGGACTTTGACTACTGTAAAATAATTTTTACTTGCAGGCGATTTAGTAATGAAGGCTATTATTGCAAGGCGTTCGTCAGCAGGGGCATATTGCAATATGCCCGTACAAAAGTCAAAAAGCTTATCCTATAGGTTTTTCGTTGACTTAGAATGGTTGGTTTATTTACGCCGTACTGTACTAGGTTGTCTTAGATTTACTCCAACCCGATACTTTGATTTTCAGTGGAACGCAACTAATGTCAGGCATAAGCCCATTTTTTCTATCTAAGCAACCTCCGGTGATTCTGGTGGCTGATGATGACAAGACCATCCGATTGCTTTTGCGTGCAGCTATGGAAAAAGAAGGTTATCAAGTCGTTGAGGTTGCGAACGGTAAGCAGTGTTTAGATGCTTATCAAACTGTCAAACCAGATATTGTGTTACTAGATGCAATCATGCCCGTCATGGATGGCTTCACTTGCTGTAGACAATTACTGCAAATTGCCAGAAACAATTTGATGACAGCATTGGATAATCTTGATACTGAATCTCCTTTGGGTAATACTGTGATTTCCCAGTTATGGGAACGCACCCCCATACTGATGATTACAAGTTTAGATGATCAGGAGTCTGTAGACCGTGCTTTTGATGCTGGAGCAACAGATTACCTGACCAAACCAATTCATTTGGCAGTTTTGCGTCAACGATTACGAAAACTACTGCAACAAGCGCAAGTATATAAACAGTTAGAAGCGGCAAATCTGGCTTTGCAGCATCTTGCCAACGTAGATGGGCTAACTGGGCTGGCTAATCGTCGTCGCTTTGATGATTATCTAAATACTCAGTGGATTAATTCAGCGCGGGAAAAATGTTCTTTATCGCTGATTTTGTGTGATATTGATTTTTTTAAATTTTATAATGACCAATATGGTCATCCAGCCGGAGATATTTGTATCTCTACGGTGGGTGATACTCTCAACCATAAAGCCCAAAAAAATCAAGACTTAGTAGCACGTTATGGTGGTGAAGAATTTGCTGTGATTATGCCGGATACCGATGCCTCTGGTGCATTTTACGTGGCTACGGCAATGCAAGTTGGGGTTAAAAATTTACAAATTGCTCATAGTGCTTCTACGATTAGTCAGTATGTCACCATGAGTATGGGAGTGGCGACTATGACCCCTACCTGGGAATCCTCTCCTTCTGATTTAATTATGGCTGCGGATCAGGCTCTTTACCAAGCAAAAAAACAGGGGCGCAATCGGATTGTGCAAAGTTAATTGCTCGAAGGATAATTTTTTCGGCTATTTTCTGCTAGAAACGCCATAAATCGCGTCTCTATCTAAGATGGATATACTGGCAATGTAAAGTGGAACCATGCACCGCCATTAGGGGCAGAATCCACCCAAATTTGCCCGTAATGTGATTGAATGATGCGTTGGCATAAACAAAGACCAATGCCGTAACCATCTATAGCTTGATCTCGTTGTAGGCGATAGTGGTTTTCAAAGATGCGATCGCGTTTTTCTATGGGAATTCCGGGGCCAGTGTCACCAATGCTAAATTGAATTTTTTGGGTAGTGCGGTGTAATCCGGCAATGGTAATTTTGCCCCCTTCTGGCGTATATTTAATGGCATTATCCAACAAATTTATGAGGACTTGGCGCACACGCTCTGGATCGGCATATACCTTGGGTAAATCTTGGGGAATATCTGTGTCTATTTGTTGGGATTTGGCAATGTAGCGATCGCGCAATTCTGACAACACTTCTAAACAGAGGTTGCCAATTTCCATTTTTTGTGGTACTATAGGCAACTCTGTATCATTACCTTGCCCTACCTGCAAAAGATCAGCAATCATCCGGTCAATGGTCTTGGTTTGACCGCGGGCTTGTTTTAATAAATGTGCTGCCATAGCTGGTTTCAGCCGCAGAAAAGCACCCATTTCTATACTGTAATTAGATTGTAGAGTTTCGATAGCGATCGCAGCTGCCGTCAGGGGATTGCGGAGATCGTGCGCTAGCATAGCAATTACCCGATCTTTAAATTGCAACTGCTCCTGAAGTTTGTCTTTTTCCTGTTTTAAGCGAAAAACTTCGTCAGAAAGTTTGATCAGTTCCGCAGAAACAGCCACAGAACGAATTGTGGATTTAGGTGATGACAAGCGACTATTGTCATCGATTCGTTCTTGTAAATCTTCTTGCAATTTTAAATAAGCATCTACAGCCCCTTGCCAGCGAGGCCACCAATTTTTCAATTGGGCAATGATATTACTCCCAGCGATAATCTGTCTGGGTTCTGGGTGGATTTTGATGAGAGCTGGCGTGGCGACTAATTTAAAATGTTCTGCTAAATAGGGTTGTTGCCCAACATCGATAATTTGAAGTTCAAAGTTATACTCAGCCTGTAATTCTTTTAAGTAAGCACGGATACGCTGCACTTGTTGTCGAGACTTTGGTCTGCCATCGACAAATAGTAACAGCTGGAGAGGAGCCTCAGAATAAATAGGCTGATCCTGGGAAACTTGCATGTAATCGTGTTTCAGCACTGGTAACAACCTGGCGACACTTCGCTTAACAGAAAGTAGAATGGATTGACGGTTGTCTATGGTCGTGGATTTTCTTCAATTTAATCTCTATTTTAAATTTTTCATACTCCTATATGCTCGGCGTTTTTGAGATGAGACACTTATTCTTCAGGTTTTTACTGCCTTTTGGTCTAGCTTCTGTGCCACTAACCAGCTTGGCTGCTGGATATCAGCCCCAATCTTCCCTAATTTCAAATCTTACATCAAAGCCATCAGATGAAAATTTTTATACTGATGCGGGGAAACTGGTGCAGCGCCAGATAGATTTGATTGCTCGTATTGAGCAAGCACTAACTAGTCCAGATGCCAATCGTCTGCGAGTTGTAAGAGGGCAATTAACAATTCAAGTTAAGAGCGTGGAAAGTTTTGTGAATCGGCAGCAAAAAAATCCCCAAACCTTGTGTAGCTCTCAAATTGATTTATCGGTAAACTTTTCGCCCTCACCAGCCCCAGATCAAATTTACTGCTCTTTGTATACTTCTAGCCAAGAGTTATTAAAATTATTCCCAGTGCTAGATATCTTGTTATCTCGACGGGGTGAATTAGCCTTAGTTAGACCGCTACCTTTAGTTACTGGTGAACGCCAATTAGATCCTGTGCTTCCTATTGCGCCTATACAGTATCCCCATCTGGGAAAGCCCGCAGTACCTTTGTCTAGGGAACCAACTTTATCCCCTAGCGCCTTAGGAACACAAGCAGCATCTCCAGAAGTATTATCCCCACAAGGACGAGTCATTGGGAGAAATGCAAAAACAGCCATAGCCAACTATGCACCCCCTGTACAACCTGCTATAGCAGCCCCTGAGTCAGCACTTACTACTCTCGCAACTGCCAAGCAAACCTTAACGGCAACACAAGCATTATTTCCCCCAGAAATCCGTTTTACAGATCCTTGGGAAAATGCAGCGATACTTGACCGCCTTACCTACGGCTTCAGTCCGCAGGAAGCGCAGATTTACGCTAATTTTTTGGAATTGCCTCGTACTGGTATTTTCCGTGTATTACAGTCTTCAGCTTACCAACGTCCGCTAAATACTCTTTGGAATCGATTGCAACCCAATGTCAGTGAGCGTTATCCTTTCCCCTCTTTGGGTGATGCTAAGGATGGATTTAATCCTAGTTTAGCACTTCAAATGATCGGTGAGCGCTTTCAATTAGCGGATCAAGGAGTGAATTATAGTTTCATGGTTGATGTGGGTGATCTCCCTCTGGATAGGTTGGATAGTCAATTGCAAGCGGTAGCGTCGCCAACGCGAGAATTTTTCTTGAATTACCAACCCCCTAAGCAGTTGGATGCTTTACAAGTAGAAAAAAGGCGGTTTTTGACAGGCAAACACCAAAAAGTGATTTTAGCCCATGCTCAAGTTGAATTGAACCATACTTATGTAGTGCGATCGCTGCAATTTCAACTGCCAGAGATCATGTTAAATGGTCAAGATATATCCTCAGACCAACTACAACCGATTCCTAGTAGCGACATTATCCTGGCTTTCCGTCCAGTGCGTCGCCGTGCTGATGGTAGTTACACGGTACTTTGGCGAGTTTTGAATCAATTCCCCGCGCCACAAATTGAAAAGTAAGAAATTTTCAGCCCACTTGCTTGGGCTGAGGATTGAAAAATACAGGCTGTATCGCATCTTGCCGTGAAAACAGAGAACTTTCGGCGCGACAAGTTAAAGTTTAATCAAGTTATGATAATAGCGGGATAAAGTTTTGGCAAATTCTTAAATGGAAAAAATAATTTATGGTATAGTTTTAAAAAAATTTATTTGCAAATTCGTTAAAGATACATCTCAAGTAAAAAATGCAACTCAAGAAATGTTAGAATTTGTTCAAGTATAAAATTCCTATAAATTATTATTTACAAGTTGCGATCGCACGCATTGAATCTGAAAAATTGAAAGTGTTGCTAATTTAAATATGTCTAATACATTAATCAACGCCCAAGCAAGACTGAGTAACAACTCCCTTGTTAGCCATATAGATAAAGTTTTCATTATTGCTTACAAAGAGTCAACGCAACAACTTGAAGAAGTATTGACTCAAGAAGGTTTCCAGTGTGAAGTTTTCAGACAGGAAAATAAACCCGAATTCCAAAACTTTTCCCGGAGTTATTTATGTTTGTTGAATCATTGCCGCGCCTGGAAACAAGCAATCCAAGAAGATAAACCAATTATCGTTATTGAGGCAGATTTTGTTCCAGTAGTTGATTTTTGTCAGCTTCCCTTACCATTTAATCCCGATCAAAGTGATGTTGGTATTAGCTGGCTGTACACTTGTGCGCCTCAGATGTATAACATCTCCTCTAGTGGCTATGTTGAAGGGTTTTCTACTTCAGCAGTTGCTTACATTGTTACTCCCCAAGCTGCCTGCTGCCTAATAGAACTAGCAGAAGAAATTCGGGAAAAAGTGGGGGAAACTAACTACTCTACTTGGGACTCTAGTATTGATTCGTTTCTCCGGGAAAGAAAATTGAAAAACTACATTCCTTGGCGGAACTATGGGGAACATGGGGGTTTACCCAATCCAGAACATTCTCAAAACAATTTAAGTAAAACTCATCGTGCGGATACACTCTACGGCAAACTAGCTTTTATACCTTTATATGCTGTTCATCAAAAGCCCGAAAAACTAAAGTTTCTCACAGTCAGGTTACAAGCTCGGATCAAAGGACTTGGCAGGTTGGCCACTGGACGCTTTCTACGTCCGAAACTTATTAAACAGTCGAAGACACCCATCAAGCTCATCAGTTTTGCTGTGCTTCGGCAATTTTCATTGCGACTTTAATTTAGCTCAGTTGTAGCAGTCTGCGCTAGGGTAGAAATTGACACGTAATTTGTAATTTGCTGTGATTTTTTGTAAACGTCCAGCTGTCTTACTGAGTTTGGCTGTTTTATTTACTTCCTTAACAGCTTGTGGTAACAATCCCACTGCCAAAACCCTAGAACAGTCTTTGGCGGCAGACCCCAGGCTACAAGACAACCCAGGAATTTTTGGTGAATCTCCGAGAAATGAACCGCAACCAGGGCAAAACCAACCCACAGTTGAGTTACCATCTGATTTTCCCCCAAATATCCCTTTATATCCCAATGCTAAATTAGAGTCAGTCACAGATGAAAGGACTGCCGAAAATAGCGTAGTCACTCGCTGGCTGAGTTCTGACCCCAGCAATTTTATTACTAGCTTTTATAATGACCAGTTTCAGAAAAATGGCTGGCAGATTTTACAACCCACAGATGATTCGGAAGATACCTTTGAAGCACGTCGCAAAGATTTGCAGGTGAAGGTGTCTATTCAGGCAAAATCAGTTACTAACCCTAAACCTGATCAACCACAAACAGCGACTGCATTAGTTATTGAATATATCCCTAATAGTACGGCAACAACAAAGCCTACTGAAACCGCAAGTTCTCAATCCAACAATCCAAATGTTATTGGTCCGGCGTTACCTGATAATTTGGCGACACAGCCAAGTAACACATTCGGTAGCCAAACTACAGCTACACCAAAATATCAGAAATTTAACGATCTCAACCAAGCACCGCCAGAACTGCGTCAAGCCATCGAAGACTTAGCCGATTTGGGTGTTTTGTCTCTAAAGTCTCAGGATGTTAAAAGCAACTCTAATGATGCCAACAGTAACTCATTTGAACCCAGTAAAAATGTGACTCGCCGGGAATATGCCCGTTGGCTAGTTGCTGCTAACAATGCCATGTATGCTAATAATCCGGCTAAACAGATTCGCTTGGCCTCAACAAACGCTCAATCGACTGCTTTTACTGATGTATCGCGAACAGACCCTGATTTTCCAGTAATTCAAGGGTTAGCTGAAACTGGGCTAATCCCCAGTCCTTTGTCTGGTGACTCTACGGCAGTTTTATTTCGTCCTGACGCACCACTGACACGGGAACAGTTGATTTTGTGGAAAATTCCCCTAGATACTCGCCAAGCCTTACCTGCTGCCAATTTAGAAGCAGTTAATCAAACCTGGGGTTTTCAAGATACGGGAAAAATTGACCCCAAGGCATTACGCGCAGTGCTGGCTGATTTCCAAAATGGCGAACAATCGAATATTCGGCGGGTGTTTGGCTATACAACTCTGTTTCAACCCAAAAAACCAGTGTCTCGCGCTGAAGCTGCGGCGGCTTTGGTGTATTTTGGCACTTTAGGTGAAGGGATATCGGCTGGTGAGGCTTTGAAGTTAAAGAATTCCCCATAAAGCCAAATCTTGGCATTTTACCTTTATAACAAATTGATAATATATCTGCTAATGTAAACATCAGATAAATTATAGATTTATTCTAACAATTTGCCTGATTTTCACTTTATTATTGCAAGCAGTATTAATTGAAATCTTGCAATAAGTAAGTCGGCACGAATATTTCCAGGTATATTAAGAAATCTTCATGTAGGGTATTGTGTCGCACAGCCCAACGCACCGTTAACAAATAAAGGTGCGTTAGCATACTGGCGTGGCAAGCTTAAAATGTTGCAAAAAATTGTAGGTTGGGTTGAGGTTTTGGGAAACCCAACATCATTGGTAACGTTGGGTTGCGCTGCGCTTAACCCATACTACGTCTAATGCAGAAAACATTGATTTATCTCAATTTCCTCAAAAATCTAATGCAACATTTTAGCCTTGCCATGCCACTACGAAGAATTTATATACATTGAATTGTTCTCGCCAATTTGCTTATCATGCTTCATAAATATCTCTGAAACTGAAGACGCGGCAGAATACTACACCACAAAATCAAAATGAGAAAACAACTTCTAGCGGCAGGATTCGTCATTTTTTCCTTTATGTTGCCGATGAAAGCTTCAGCTGCAATTTTTAGTCAGCTTTATATATTTGGTGACAGTACTGTTGATGATGGTAATTTTTTCAGCTTAACCAAAGAGACTTTGGGCGTTGGAATTCCTCCTAGTCCCTACTCTAAAGGACGACTTTCTAATGGCAAAGTCTGGGTGGAATATCTTGCAAAGGATTTGGGATTAAAGACAACTAACTTTGCTGTTGCTGGTTCTACAACCGGAGAGTTGAATACTCTTAATAACAGTTTGCCAGGATTAAGCCAGCAGATAAAATCTTTTTCAGAAGGATTATATAATTTCCAAGCTGACGCAGATGGACTTTATATAATATCCGCTGGCGGTAACGATTATTTTGGCGCTGGCATTCAAGACTTTACTCAACCAGTCAATAATTTACTCAATGTAGTTACTAATCTTGCTTCTGTTGGGGCTAAAAACTTTTTGATAGCTAATCTTCCTAATTTAGGAAACACCCCCGCGACCAAGGATACTGATTTTTCTGGTCCACTCAACTCGTTGACTGGAGTCCATAATTCTGCCTTAAATCAAGGTCTCCAGTTTTTAAGTCAGCAGGAACCAAACCTCAACATCAATCTGTTCGATGTTAATTCTCTAATTGGTCAAATTCAGAAGGATGGCGGAAAATTTGGTTTGACGAATGTAACTGATCGTTGCTTACAAGAGTCAATTGAAGATATACTAGAAACAGGCGAGTTTACCCAATGTGATAACCCAAATGAGTATCTATTTTGGGACGATATCCATCCCACAACACGTACTCATCGCCTCATAGCAGATGCTGCACTTGTAGCACTTCACCCTCAATCTGTTCCCGAACCTGGGGCTGTATTGGGGATGTTGGCTTTTGGTGCTTTAGGCGCAGCAGGAGTCCTCAAGGGTCAACAAAAAAAGTTTGCTTTCACTCCAGCAAGTCCGGTTCTTGTCGCACAATCATCTCATACAAGGGCTGAAAACTAAGCCAACCCAAATAGTCTGACCCCACCTGAGAATGCGCCAAACTAGCATACTCAGGTTTAATTAGGTGAGGTTTACCCACAGCCTCAGCTAATAATTGAGCTTGACAAGAGCGCTCCATTGTGATAAACCACCAAGCTGCTTCATCAACTGAGTGACCAACAGTCAGTAATCCGTGGTTTTTGAGAATCAGAGCTTTATTGCTCCCTAATGTTTGGGCAATACGTTGACCTTCTTCCAGTTCCAAAACCACACCTGTAT
>REBL01000136.1 GCA_007692755.1 Nodularia sp. (in: cyanobacteria)
GACAGCGCCATTCACCCGGAAATTGCCCACCGTAATTTCACCAGTTTGCATCAAACTAGGGAATGGGAGCATGAGGCTTGGGAATACCTCATGTACAGTAATAAATTGCCACGCACCAATACGGGCAGGCTATCATTAGGAATCATGAGTAAGTATGCTCATATTGAATCTGGTGGCTGGTGGTGTGATGCTGGTGTTAATCCTTTATCCTTTGCTGACCTTCAACCAGGGGATAAACCTGACAGAAAATTGTGGGGATGCTACAAACCCAATGACCCACGAGAAAAAGCGGATAAACCCGGCAAGTTTATTAAGTATGAGCATCCACCTAAAACTGAATTAAGTATTTTCCTGTTAGATGTGCCTGATGATATTGCCGAGCGTATTTATGAAAAAGCAGGGGTAAAGCCAACCGAAAGCGATCGCGCCAGTGGATTTTGGTATTGTGTATGGAAGCATAACCTACCAGTGACAATCACTGAAGGAGCGAAGAAAGCTGCTAGTTTGTTGAGCCAAGGTCATGTAACAATTGGACTGCCAGGGATATATGCTGGTTATCGCAGTCAGGATGAGTTTGGCGAACGGGTAAAAGCGAGGTTGATGGATGAGTTAGCTGTTTTCGCCACGCCAGGACGAGAGATGACTTTCTGCTTTGACTATGAAACGCGACCAGAAACTCAACGAAATATAGATATTGCCATCTCGCGCACTGGTGGACTGCTGGAGGAACAGGGGGCTAAGGTGAATGTGGTGACATTACCAGGGACAGATAAAGGTGTTGATGATTTGATTGTGGCTCAGGGGGCTTTGGCATACGAGCAGGTATATTATGAAGCATTAACACTGAAGGAATGGCGGAATAATAACAATAAACAACGACATTCGCCACCAGCACCACCTAAAAAGTTGAGTCCAGAAGAACGAAAGCAGTTGTTAGCAACTAGGTTTAATCGTCATCTGGAGTTAGAACAAAAAATTAAAGAGTTAATCCATCAACTGGATAATGATGAATTGATTGAACTTGTTGACTATGTTGATGATTATTTTAATCAGCAGGAATCATCTTTAAGGCAAAAAGATTCTTTTCCAGATGAAGCATTAAAGATGAAAATTACTCGTCAGTTATTAAAATCAGAGGAAGTAATTGCACGATTAGAAAGTTATGAGCAATCCCAGACGCAGAAGCGGGGGTTGAGACGCTGAGGGAGCATCCCACTTTTTATTTAGTGAGCGAAGATTAATCCATTAAAATAGGCGCAACGGTGAGCAAGAACTTGAGGAACGTTATCAATATTCCATTGCGTGCCGGAAATTTTAGTTCGACAGTCAATCTGCTTAACATTATATTCAATAGCACCAGAGGCAATAGAACAAATTTGTTCGGATTGATAATACTGATGATTGATTATACAATATCTGTATATTTCTCTAAGTAAACATTAAATTTAGCTTGGAATTGGAACTTGTCCCTTGCCAATCTGATAAGGTTTAATACGTATCAATCATAGAGCATACAACTATGGAGCCTATTTCTCTTATTATTGCTGCTTTAGGTGCTGGCGCGATCGCGGCTACTAAGGATACCGCCGGAACAGCCGTTAAGGATGCCTATCATGGTTTAAAAATGTTGATTAAGAAGAGGTTTGAAGATCAGGGAAAAACAGCTTCATCAACAATTTTGGATAAATATGAACAGAAACCAGAAAAGGCGAAAGCTCTTTTGGAAGATGAGTTACTAGAATCGGGGTTTGATAAACTTGAAAAGCATGACGAAATTATTAAGTTAGCTGAGAATTTACTCAATCAAGTCAAAGAACAGCCTGGTGGACAGCAGATCATTAACCAAAATATCAATAATGTCAAATATGCGGCTACCTCTGGTTCTGGTAATGCAAGTATAAGTGGCATAACTGAAAAAGGCGCATCGAAGGAAGACTGATATAAATATCAAATCCCGTAAAAGCATAGTTTCAATCTCGTAAAAATAGGAATTGCGACTTACTTTTAGTGTGATGTTCAATAAAGCCTCTTCCAGACTAGATATGTAAACTTAATATTTAATAGTTGGTTAAATCCATTATGTAGCAAGAGATTCAATAAAATCAAAATTTATTTTTATTAAATCTGTTGTTTTATATTGCTTTATCCCTCACATATCAAAGTTTTGAGTTAGCTATTATTTTATTAAATTATCATAGCCAGTCTGGAAGAGCCACTGTAAATTAATTAGGATATTTTTTATGTCTGACCAAGGTGATTTTAAACAAACTGTTACTGTTAATGGGGTTGAATACTGTGTTATTTCGGGAACAGGTAATGCAAGTATAATTATCAACTACTTTTACGATTCTTTTAACTTTCCTAAGAATGATAATCATGAAAATCTTCCTTGTCCTTATCGTGGTTTACTTCACTTTAGTTACAAAGATGCACAATTTTTCTTTGGGCGGGAAATATTTGTAGAAGAACTGTTTAGGGTGATTCAAACGTGTAACTTTATTCCTATAATAGGAGCATCAGGAAGTGGGAAATCTTCAGTCGTGTTTGCGGGATTAGTACCCAGGTTACAACAAGAACATTGGATTATCACTCACTTCCGTCCTGGTTCAGACCCTTTTTACTCTTTAGCAGTAGCACTTATTTCGCCTGACAAAGCTGACAACTTAAATTTGAGTCAAAATACCCAAGATTATCAAGCAAGAAAATTGGCTGGACAATTTCGCAGTAAGGAGGTTACGTTTCCTGAAATAATTTCCTGTATCCAAGAGCAAAATCCCAATAAGCGGATTCTTATAATTGCCGACCAGTTTGAAGAATTATACACATTGTCTAAAGATTATGAAACCTGCCGTACTTTCTTAGACTTCTTATTAGGTATTAATCCATCCTCAGCTAATCAATTACCATCTTCGACAGTGTTAGTTGCCACAATGCGGGCTGATTTTTTGGATAAGGCACTCTTGCACCGCTCATTTGCAAATGTATTAAAGAACGATATTAAGCTGGGAGCAATGAACCGTGAAGAACTTAAGCAAGTAATTGAAAGACCTGCACAAAAGTTAAAAGTAACTTTTGAACATGGTCTGGTAAAACGCATTGTTGATGATTTAGAAAAAGAGCCAGGAAATTTACCTTTATTAGAGTTTGCTCTAACTCTGTTGTGGCAACGTCGAACTGGTGAGCAATTAACTCATACAGCCTATCAAGATATTGGTGAAGTGCAGGGAGCTTTGGCTCGCTATGCAGATGAGAAGTATCGCCAGCTAAATAATTATGATGAGCAGGAGCAAGTAAAACGAATCTTCATCCAATTAATTCGCCTTGGTCAAGATACAGGGGATACGCGAAGACTGGCGACGAGAGAGGAATTTGATAAGGTAAGCTGGAAAATGGTGAAAAAACTGGCTGATGATCGATTAGTAGTAACAAGCCGCAATGCTGCTGGACAGGAAACTGTAGAAATTGTGCATGAAGCTTTAATCAGACATTGGCAAGTTTTACGCAGTTATATTGAGCAAAACCGGGCTAAACTTATACAAAAAGATAGATTTGAACGTTTGGCAAAAGAATGGGAAGATAAAAAGAAATCAAAAGATTATTTGCTTCAAGGAAAACAGTTAAACGAAGCTCAAGTATTTCAGCAGCAAGAAACTTCAAATTTTCGCCTATCTCCTTTAGCTTGTGATTTTATTAAACAGAGTATTGAGAGAAGACGAAATAACCGCTTTAAGGTTTTTGGATTAGGTTTGGTCTTGCCTTTGGGTTTAACAATATACATTGGAAATGTATTAGCGAAGGAATTTCGGATCACACAACTTAGAGATATTATTGATAAGGAAGGAAATAACCTAATAGATAGTACAGCAAGACGCAAGGCACTTGAAGAACTAGTTAAACTTGGTGCTAGTGTAGGTCAATTTAACTTCTCTAATGGAAACCTCAGCACTCTCGAACTTAGTAATGCCGATCTAAGTGGTGCGACTTTTGCAGTTGCTAATTTTAGGCAGGCTATACTTAAGGGTGCTAATTTCAGCCGTACCCACATTGTCAATGCTAATTTTAGTAACGCTAATCTTAGCGGTGCTAAATTTATCGATGCCAGCCTCTCTACTAGTGTATTCAACTCTGCTGATTTAAGTGGTGCTGATTTCACTAATGCTCATTGTTCCTCAACTAATTTCAGTGGTGCTAATCTTACCAAAGCTAACTTTAGCAAGGTAGGATATTTGCGTCCTTATTTTACTGGTGCTAACATAAAATTTACAGATTTCAGAAATCCTAACTTAAACGCGGATCTACTGGTGTATGTGCTAGCTATTCAAGGAGCTAAAAATTGGCAATATGCCTGCTATAATCCAGATGTTCGCAAAAAACTGGGTTTACCTCCAGAGAATCCAAGCGAATGTGATAAATAAATTGCTTGCTACGTAAATCTACCACAACAGTACGGCAAATAATCACCCAAATCCGCGACTCTGAACCAATCCGGCGAGTGAAGAGTAGTAACATCAATGTGGGAGCAACGCGATTTTGTAAGATCGGGTTGTAATTCTCAATTACACCACTAAATTGTCAACAAAATTAGGTGTTTTTGTTGCGATGGCTACGCCCGCTCCCTATTTGTGCCAGTTGCGTAAGTCCTGATCCAAAAATGCTCGCCAAAATAGTTATACATATTTGAAGTTTCAACAAATAACTGTGTCTTTGTAAAATTAGTCTTGCTCAAATCTATACCATTTAGATTTTAAGGGTTTAGATTTACACTTTATAAGTGTACTCTAGAAAGGTTAATTTCAACATTTTACAGCAATTTTCAGGTAATTGAACCACAAAGTGCGTAAGGTGTGAAAGAAGTAATTGTTAGATTTGATGCCAATACATTGGTGACAGGTTAAAATAATCCTTCTTCTAAGAAACTAGATTTTCTGAGGGGTCTAATGTATATAGGTTTCAGCAATTTCAAAATAAAATTGACAATTTCGTACCACCCGTGAGAGGCTAAGAAAAAGTACATTTTTTCAATCAGTAATATCTATGAAAATATTTTTATTGTCTATAGGGCGTATATACTGGGGAATTAAGAAAAACGATCCTCCTCTACAAAATTTAAAATCTTTACCAAATTTTTTCTTGATAAATCCGTTATTATATTCAGAGATTAAAAAAAATGTTGAAACAAACAATTCTGAAACATTTATTGAAAGTGAATTTGAGGTATCTGGGTTTTTAAATGAAGTTGCAATTCTTGAAACAAAATATATTTTATTAGGAACTGAATTAGAAAATATTGATGATATATCTGTTGAATTTTTGAAAACTAAGCCCTTCGATTATATGGATTTAATTATAGAATATATTTATAATTTTTTACCAAATTTACGACAATCAAGTAAACAAGTAACAATAAATACAGATGTAACAGCGATACAATTGTTGACATTATCTAAGCTTCCCGATTTAATATTTCCACAACCTACAGAAAAAAGTAACTTGCTAGAATCAGCTATAAAAAAATATTGGGTAGATACTAAAGTTACATGGCAAAATATATCTGAAGCAGATGATAATGTAATAATTCAAAACAATCCTGTATATGAAAAGCTTTTGCTAGATGCAATTCATGCTTATAATGTTAAAGACTATAGAAGAGCTTTGTTGTATTCAGCTATTTCTCTTGAAACACTTGCAGCTATAAAATTAGATGATGAATATGAATTAGCGATTCAGAATAGAAATTTAAAAGCTCAGTTAAGAATTGTTTCTTTTCCTCAAAAGAAAGGAAAAGTAGTTTTAAAAGATCCTGTTTATACAATGTTAAGGGAACGAGCTAGGTTTCTGGAACTTTTGCATGAAGTAGCTTTATATATTTTAGGCAAATCACTACTGTTAGAAGATCATACTTTGTATCAAAAAGCTGAAAAAATATATAAAACTAGAAATAAAATTGCTCATTTAGGTGAATTAAATAATGATGTTCAAGGAATTTTTTATATGAATGACGCGGACACATTACAAGCTATAGAATGTACTATCGATATATTTAAATGGTTTGGAGTTAATACAGATTTTCCTATACCTAAGTTTGAATTCATAAAATTGGATCAGATTTAGGCAGAAAAGATATATTTGCCAAAGTGGGATGCTCTCCATTTTCTACTTTTCCCAAATTTCTGATGTATTGGTGTTTCACATAATCTGTGGTGTTACCTTTCTTTCTATCTCCTATTTTATCGATAATTAAAATGATTTGTCTACCTTTTAGAACTTTTAAAATTAGCTCTAATTTTAACTTTCTTAACTGTTCTACTTTCCAAGATTGTGTAGTTAAGAAATGATGTAATCCTTGATAGTTATTTAATCTGACAATTCTGGCTATTTCTGGCAAACTTTTTCTTTTTAAATCAGAAATACATCCTATATGTAGATAATTAAATGCTTCAAAATTCCTAACATCTGAAAACAAGTTTTTATACAACAGACAATATTCGTCCACAAATTTGACAATTTGTTTGGCTGGACGAGGCTCTACCATGCTCTGTGTCTAAGTTGGGGTGAAAGTAGCGAGTCTGACACGAGCCGCCACGCAACGGCTGTAAGTCATGCTATGAAAGACTTACAAAAATAAAATTGCTCTTTTTACCCAAAAACGGAGAAAAAGCTTGTTTTGGCTGTATCAATTGAAGTCTAAGTTATTTGGCACAGCATTTAGTAACGTAGCCACAAGAGTTTCAGGCTCTAAAAAATGGGATGGTTTAATTGGTACAGCCCAAAGAGAGTATTTTGGTACGTCAAATGCTGTCGGCATCTCAAAACCGAAATTTTTTTCTGAAATCCTTATCCTGTAAGGTTTTCATGGCTTGCATGGCGGCTGGTGACAGCTTCGCTACTTTTCCCCCAAGTTCTAGTGGTTGTACATTCATATACTACCGCGATAGTGACACAACAGGGTTAGATATCAACGTCCCAAACTTCTAGAACGCGACTCAGATTCAGAATGATTTAAATGCTCATCAACCAAAAACTGCACTTGTTCAAGAGATTCTATATCTTTCTCTGAAGCATCAGCAGTTAATACCCCATCCTTCATAACTTCTCTACCATCCTTAGCTTTGACCATAACTGTCCTTCCATTCTGTTGAAAATCAAAGTTATTACTTTCAAAAGAAACCGAACCATCTGGCTTGCGCTCCCCAAACAGGTGAAGCATGGTTTTCACTCCAGACTCAATTGCTTTCCCCTTAGCAGTTTTAACGCTATTATTAATATCCTCACGAACATCTGCTATTTTCTTATTCACATCATACATAGCACTGTTAATAGCAGTGTCAGCTTTAAACAGAACATCATCTACACGTTTTGACACTTCATTCTTGAGACTATTAACCTGCTGGTCAACCTGAGATTTAATATCCGTAACTTGCTGTTCAACTTGTTTTCGCAACTTGACAACTTCAGGTGTTAGCGCTGACTTAACTTTCTCAAATAAATTTGAAGATGTTTGCTTTACTTTAGATTCAATATTACCAATCCAATTTTGCAGTCGAGAATTTGTAATATTAGAATTTCGGCGGTTGATTATGTTCTCCAAACCTTTTTGTAAATTATCAATTGTTTTCTGCTGTCGCTCAAAGGCTTCCATTAAATTAGAAATCGCAGAGGATTGATTTGGTTGAGAATCAATCAACTTTTGTTGCTCCTCAACTTTTTGTTGTAAAGAGTTAAGCTGTTGTTGTAAATCGTCTATTGATTTGGGAATTTCAGATTTTTGAGCCTGAGATTGAGTCTGCTGTTGAGCTTGATTTTCCAATAATCCCAGCTTGTCAGAGATAACTTCACCATCTCTCAGATGTAAAAGCTTCTCATTCCCAATCATAATTCGGATTGACCCCTGCAAATTTTGAGGTTCAGAAAGAGCCTTATCTAAAGTCTCAACCAATTCAGGAGTAATTTCATTTTTTAACGGCTCTTGATCAACAGCCCCTTTGTAAACTAATTTATTACTAGTAAAGATGGATATTTCTTTACTAGGCTCAACTCCTTGAAACTTTCCTTTCTCTAGGAGTTTGCGGAGGATAGCGTTCAAAACTTCCAAGTAATCTTGTTTAACTTCTTTACCTTCAGAATTGTCAAGCATTATTTTTCACCTAAAACAGATTTAATTAGTGTAGTGGGGTCAATAAATAGCGCAGGAAGAATCACACCACCTAACCTATTCATGATTTCTTTACCTTCAATTTGAAGATAAGTATGTTGGTCATCAATCAAAACTGAAATTGGAGTATTGTCATCAACGTCACGTAGTCTAAAATCTTTAATCTCACCATTAATAATTAGAACATCAGATACCTCAGTCTCCCCATAATAAATTTCAATTATTTCTGGTATGTGATTCTCAGGAAAAGGTGGTTCATCCCACACTTCAGCAGCATTTAAAATATCAGAGGGATATTTTTCTGCAAGAGCAGCAATTTCTGGAGGGAGTTTTGCTATTTGTTTGAGGTCATAGGCTGAAAAATTTGTCATGTCACACTCCTAAAGGTTTTTGAGCTTAGAAATTGTTTTAGCCTTCTTCTCAGCAAGTGGTAACAAGCGTTCTGCTTCCAATGTTCGTTGCACCATTTCTTCATCTGCTGGTTGTTGCATTGTAGAGTTTTTAATTAATGCTTGCTGAGTTTCAAACCAAGTTTTTACACTTAAATTATCCGCTAAAATATCATGTTTTGGTATACGGACTTGCTGTAAAAGTGGCACACCAATATTACCTCTAGAACGAAATCCTGGACTAATAATTACTGCTTTACCTTCAGGTAAAGAATTGAATTGATTTACCTCAAATAAATTCCGGGTACTGTTTTGGTCAGAATTAGAAATGCTTGCCCCTCCTTTACCTCCAGAACTGCGAGAACGTTGCTTATATTTAATTTCTTCATCCCCCAAAAAATCGCTAAAGCGTTTGGCGGCAATATCATCTTGGGGATTAAAGAAAGCTTTAGTCGCGCATCCTCCAAAAATTGCATTCGTGATTTCTTCACCATAAGCTTCTTCTAACAGTGATAAATTTTGTAATCCTAAAATTGAAACCAAACCATCTTCACGGTTTTGATTCAACCAATCCACCAACGCAGGTAAATATAAAGTAGGTAATTCATCCAGTGCCAACACCAGAGGTTCAGTGCGTTTTGTCGCCACATTTCGACTTACCAATAGATGCAAAATGGACACCAGCAAAGGTGCAATAACATCACGCTTTTCTTTATCCATGCCAAACACTACCATCTGCCGTCCCTTTAAATCCAAAGGGATATTAGTCCGACCACAGAAAGCAGCCAGTGCAGAGGGAACCATGAATCTGGTGAAGAGTCCACTTGCTGTTCCCACTATCGAAGCGGCAGTTTCTGGACTACCAGCAACCGAGAGAAATTGAGAAAAACTGGCTTTGACCCAGGGATTTAGCTTTGCTTGTTGAATCCTGTCAATTAATTTGGGCAAACTGAGGATAGCTTGACACATCATCACATCAGGAAAACAAGTTCCTTTCGCCAGCATAAAAATAGCTTGGGCTAACTGATCCCCAGCGTTAGAAAAGAAGCCACTATCAGAATCACCACTGGTTAATTTAAAGTTTTTATTCAGCGTCACCGCTAACTGTCGTGCCATTTCTGCATCAGTCTTATCACGCAAGAAATCAATGGGATTAGCAATACATGATTCTGCAAAACCAGGGGCTAATACAGTGACTTTATAACCTCGTTCTACCGCATACCCTGCTAACTTGGGAGTTTGCCCCTTGGCTGAAGCTGTGGCTGATTCTTGTTGCGCGTACTTGAAATCATACAAAATCACCGGCAACCCCTGGTCAATTGCAGACCGTACCAGGGGGTTAATCATTGAGAAAGTTTTCCCAGAACCTGCACCACCACAAACTAAAATGCCCCGTTGAGCATCTGGAAGATATAATCTGGTTGAATCTTCAGGAATAAAAGTAATTCTCTGGTTTTTAACAATCTTAGTTGTGGTATTTTTGGGAGTACCCACAAACAGCGCCACCCGATTATGTTTGCGTTCCTGGATTTGCTTACAGGCGAGTTTACGGGCTACCTTTTTTTCTAAAGCCCCAGCCCAACGAGCGCGGGCTAACTTGCCTGAGCGACCTTTACCATCCATGATTTTGGCAAAGATCATTAAGGTGACACAGGCTGCAACTCCCAGACCAGCCGGCGAAAGCAGCGCTTCTCCCACACCAGGAGGAACAATTTGGTTGAAAGTATCTTGCTGATTGGTTTGCATAGTTATTTTCCTATGATGACCAAATCGTTTTCACTTACAGGTATCCAGGGAATGGGGCCGATAAAATAGGGGGTGCAAGTTCGGGGACTAAAAGGCGGTCGAACACAAATTCTAAAAAATAAGCCAAAGTCCGCCGTTCCCTTTGATTCGTTTACCCCAGTCAAAGCCACCTTGAAACCAGAACCATATACAAGTCTGCCTGTAGGCTCTTTTCCACCATTGACAACACTTAAAAAGCCGAATCCTCCCTTTACCTGTTGGGATGAACCAGATACCCAGCGTTTACCGTAAAGAGAACCTGCACTACCAGCAAAATCGCCTAATTCCATGTAGGCGCATTCCTTACCAGCTTCACAAGCAACTGGAATAGTGGCACTGCTACTGTTCACACTGCCAGAAACAAAGTAATTAGCGCCTACTTTTGCGTCCCCACGCTCGGATGTGCCAAATACGACCGATGCCACACCAACTACCCCAGTCCCAGATTGAATTGGCAGTGGCATTTTATCAAAAGGTATTTGATTCAGGTTGGGAACTTGATTAATGAAACTTTGTTGCCAGTTTTGGAATTTATTAATTTGAGTTATATTCAAGCGGGGGATTGAATTAATTGAATACTTGCTTAAATCAAGGTTGCCTAAAGGAAGATTGGCAGCTTGGGGATTGTAATTAATAACTTGAGCAATGCTCTCGTTACCATAAACATTATAAACGCCTGATTTAATGAATAAATCTCGAATGGGTTGAACCTGATTGACATTGAGGTTTCCCAAACTAGGTATTGCTTTCACTAAAGATTGAGGTGTTTGCCATTCCATCAAACCAAAGTCTTTGAGTGTCAGTTTCGCTGGGGTAGCTGGGGTAATTGCAGATATCTGGTTGAGAGTAAATGAATCAAGCCTGAAAGCATCTTCCACATCCCCCAGCATGACTATAGAATCTACTTGTTGTCCTGCTGACCATGAGCGAGAAGGGTCATAGCCAAACTGGGGAATTAAATTGTTAGGGATGCTGAGATAACCAGATTCTTGGACTGGTGGCAGGTTTCCCCAAGTAATTTTTGACCAGTCAGGGGCTTGGGCTTGATATTTACCTACAGAATAAGTAAGTGTTGGCATTTGATTGTTAGCGAAGCGTTCCGTAGCGTTAGCGAAACGTTCTGTAGCGTTAGCGAAGCGCTGCGTAGGAATTACTAGCGGATGAAAAACCAACGGAGGTATAATTAAGCTTGCGGAGGCTGTCAGTAGTTGAAAATTGTTCATCGAGCTTTGCCCCAGTTAATTAACTGTTCAAACAAAGAAGCTGGCATTCCTGATAAAGTCAGGGCTTCATCTCTACTTCTCCCCCGACGCAATAACCTAATAGCATCTTGGGCTTTTCTCCAGTTAGTTGAGTCGGGTTTTAATTCCCCATTTTGAACTGCTAATAATAGCCCGTAAGCAATAGCATTAGCATCATTTCGTTGAATTGTGCTACCTGGGGTCAAAGTTCTAGTAGAAGGCGTAATTTCAGCATTAGTATTCTGATGATTGCTAGAAGTAACTGTTTCTTGAGCAGATGCTGACTCAGTGATTACTGGTGGTTTTTCTTCAGATGGTTTTTCTTCAGCCAATAATAAAGGCTTGGGTCTTTCTGAATCAGGTTTGATAATTAGACTCGTGTATGATGGCTGTCCTGTAGCAGGTGTTAATTTAAATTGATATTGTTTTTGTCCCTCAGCACCACTAGTGAGGATTGTCATTTGTGTACTTCCATCACTACTAGATGTGAGATGTGGGAATTTTATCGGCTGAATATGCCGCAGAAATAAAACTGTAGCCCCGGCATTTGTACATTCTTGATTTGATTCAGTTTTTTGGCATAAACCACCATTAGAAGTAAAGGAAATCCGAGTGGGATCACCAATCCACACTTGTTTAATAATTTCACCAGACGGAATAAAATTGATGCTTAATCCGTACCCATTCCAAACTTTTAAATCAATTCCAGAAGAAGTTATACCTTGAGCATCTTGTGAATATACAACTCTAGCGGAACGAGCGAAAGCTTTACCAGGATTTAAAACTAGTAAATTAAGCAGGCAAAAGGCAGAGATAAGTATGGTTTTGGGCTGATAACTTTCTTGAATAAATCGTTTCATAATGAGATCAGTTTCATAATGTAACTGTTCACACTCCCCCCACTTATCAACGATAAATCAGGGGTTTTAAGCATTTTTGAGGGGGAGTGAATAACTACTTCATAATGAGATACTTTGATTCACAAACAACTGAACAGAAGTTCCTGATTCAAGAACAAACACTACAGGTTCTGACTGCATCTGTTGTAATCGCTGTTGATTTGAGGTTTGCATTCTTCGTACCATCTCATTGAGACTGCCTTCAGCAAATCCTGCTACTAAATTCTTATCATCATTGCTAGTAGTAACTGTTGAAACGCCTAATGAGTTAATAGTTGATTGGCTATTAGGACGATTTTGAATTTCAGCCGCCTTAGCTACTCCAGTTAATACTGAAGCCATCAAAGATCCACCTAATTCATTACCTCTTTGGGATTTAGCTTTCAGAAGCTTGCCATTTTTACCAAGTATCAAAACAGAATTCTCTGGAATACTTTTTTCTTCTGTTCTACCATCTGTGTTGATTAAGGCAGAAACAGCGTGCATTTGCACATATCCTGATTCATTAGAACTACTAAGTTTAGCCACAATATAAGAACCCACTGGTAATACTTCTGTGCTGTCAAAAGCTTGTAACGGTTTGGTTAATCGAATTAAATAATTTTGATTTTCTTGTTGTGTAGTATTTCTACTCCACGCGATGGGAGTTTCTAAGCTACCTTCTACATGACTTCCTACCAAAACTCGTTTTCCACTGTGTCCAGGATTTGAATTCAAATTCTGATTTGAAACTTGTTTATCAACAAATTTATTACCCGAACCACCTTGAATACCCTCAAATTCTTTCAAGTCATTAGATGCCAAAGATGTAAAATCTATTGGCTCCGAACTTCCGTAATGACCAATATTAGAAACAGCAATCCATTGTTGCATGGGGTCTACATCTGGTTTGGCGGAAGGTGTAACAGTGGGAGTTATAGGTTGAGGTTGGATTTGAGGTTGGATTTGAGATTGGGGTTGAGGTCGAAGTGGTTGAATTTGAGGTGATGACGCTCTGGTAGACCTGTATAAGTTGGCTGTAGGTGGTTGCGGGGGTGGTGGTTGCCTCTGGACAGTGACTGGTTGTGATTGTGGTAAAGGTGGAGGTGCAGGAGTTGCTACGGGAGTAGGTGTAGGTTCGGGCTTTTCAGAAGTTTCAGGAGTAGGAGCAAGTTTATTAATGCTCTGTAACTCTCCTTTTTGAGTAGTCAGAGCTAGTGCTGTTTTTGTTTGTCCATCATCTTCTTGTGGAACTTCAAAAATATCCGGCTCTTTAGGTTGGGGCTGTTGTATATTTCCAGAATTAGAAGTATTAAGAGCAGTGAGCGCTGTATTTGCTATTAATCCTATAAATCCCACAACTAGAAAAATTCCACCCCCTACAACAATTGCCTTGACTAATGGCTGTTGAGAAATTCCACGCGTAGTAATAATTTCCTCTGGCTCAGGAATTTCTTTTTGCAATTCTGTTGGTTGTTCAGGTGTCTCAGCCTCAATATCTACACCGTTCATTGCAGCAAAATCATTCTGCTGACTGTTGTTAGTAGGTGGGAATTCTTGGTTTGAAACTCTTGCGGTTGGTGTTTCTGTAGGTGAGCTTTCTTTAGTTGAAACTCCTTGGATTGGTGTTTCTGTTGTTGGGTTTTCTTTAATGGAAACTTCTGAATTAGACATAACTATAAATTAAGGTCTTGAATTTTAAAAATTTCCAAACCAGCTTTTCTAGCTTGATATGGCGCTTGTTGCAAAATAGAAGCATTTTTAGGCAAGGGGATATTATCTATGGCTCTGACAAAAATACTTTTGTTAAAAGAGATAGCTTTACCTACTTGATTACCATTTTGAAAAATAATTAAATTAGAAACCATACTTACTTCCCATTCGCCTTCTTTTATTTTTTTGGGCAGCGAAAGATAGCGGACAATCAAAGCTGATTGAGTGCTACCGTTAAAAACAGAATCAGGGGTAAGATTACTTAATTCTCTAAGAAAAGGTACTCGAAAATCTTCTGATAAAGCAAACCCAGCCGCCCATGTATTTGTGGTAATTTTTTTATCTCCTGTTTGCACTCCAGAATCTAACTCTGGCTTTTTATTCGGGTACAATTCTTCATCTATTTTCGGTAGAGCATTCCAATTCAACAATCCAGTCATTGTTCTACCCACAAAATTTGTAATAGCTTGAGAAGTGCGTTCTTTACTTCCAATTGGAGTTACCCTAATAGAATTACCATCACTCAACTCAACTAAAGTCGGAGTGTCTGCATTAGCTAATTTACCTAACCGCCCAGAATTAATCAGCGATGTTAGCAACAGAAAAAATAATAATATACTATTGCTGATGATTAAGAGAGGTGTAAAATCTATGCCTTTCTTATTAAGAATTTGCATATTATCTCCTACCAATAATTTTTGCAGTGTTGGAAAATCCTGTAAATACTGCCATGCCCCCACCTGAACCAATTGCTACAGCCAGAATGGGTGATAATATGGCTTCTACTAGAGGTAAAAATAATGGGTTATTTGATGGTGTATTGACAATTGAACTGGCAGCTATCCCCACAATAATTGAATAGCTCACCAGCACTAGTCCTAGAGCTAACCAACCAGCCAACCATGCTAAAATCGGTTTAGCCCCAAGAGGAAGTAATGATAATACTAAAAATATGGGGCCAATATAAGAACTAAGCAGAAAAGAAACCTGGACAACATATTGAAATGCTGCTGCTAATCCACTAAAAATTATATAAGAAAGTCCTTGAACTGTAGCATTAATTGCTTGTCCTCCTAAATCAAAAATATTCCAATTTGTTGTAGTCTCAGGTAAATTATTTTTTGCTCTGAAATCATCAGATTCTTTTTTGATTTTTTCGGTTGTTTCGTTAATACATATTTGACGAGGGTTAATCTCATTTCCGTCTTGGTCAATTCCTTCAAGAGGCTGCTTTTCACACTCTGCCATCTGTGCTTTAGCAGCCATTATGAAAGCTTGATCCATACTAGTGTTGCGTATTGCCTCTTTTAAAGTCACTCCATTTCTTGTAATATTTAAAACATTATCATTGATATTATTTGACACATTGCGGAGTGCTAATGAACTATTAGCCAGCAATGCCCCATTATTCACAGCTAACATCATGATGACAAGCAATGGATAAACCATTTCAGTGATAACGCCACTAGAAAACCCTTCTTCGGAAATTTGAACGTACCAACCCAAAGACCAAAAACTCACCAAAGCTACCGCCGCCAGTAAAGCCACAGATGTCACGGCTGTATATACAGGGCTGTTACCATTAACTAAGTCTTCCCAATCTTTTTCAAATAAACTGACAATTAGCTGAGAACCATTCTGCGCTCCTTGCATAATTTGACTGGCATCGCTACCGCCAGGATCTAAATTAGCAATAAAGAAAGAAGTAGATACAAGCATCTATTTACTCCAAAATCCATCACGAAAAGCAGCAGCTTCTAATATTTGACTGGCTGTAGCTCTAGCTTCAGCTTCTTCTTTACGTGATTTTTCATCCATGCGTGTAGAAATATCGGTTAGATTAATATTTGCTGCTGCCAAGGCACGAGATTGTTTTTGTGCTTCTGATTGAATAGACTTAGAAATGATTACGCCCTGAATATTTTGGACAGCAATTTTTTTGAGAATATCTTGAGTAATGATGTCTTCCTGTGCAGCATCACCAATTGCAATTGAAGTAGCTAAAGCATTATTAGTTAGCTCTGCTTCTTGAGCTTGAACTTTTTGTCCTGCGGCTCCTAAAGTAGACTGAGACTGTCCTAATGTGTATTGCCGATGCCATTCATGCTTGGCATCTTGCCCTTGGCTTCTAGGATTTGGTTTGAGTAATTCATACTCTTGTTTTTCTAGAATTTTACTAATCTTATCTCCAGCTTCCAACGGGTCAGGAATGCCGAGATCACCGATGGTTGATTCAATACCTTTCTTGATTTCACCACCTAGTTTCCCCCAGGTTTTAGCAAATGAGTCTGTATGCCATTTAATTGAGTGCTGCAAACTCTTATATATTTGTTCAAATTGTCCAAAAAATCCCTCAATTGAATTAGCATTAGCTGGTTTTGTAGAAATGACTATAAATATAATCGTCAGCAAGCTAAAACATACTAAATGGGGAAGTGGGAATAACAAAGTCGCTTTTTTGTTGGGGTTCATATAAGTTCTCCGTTGATACTGTAAAAGGCTTTGGTGAACAGACAGAATTGACTACAGCTTTACCAGCGTCTATTGATTTTATGGTCACAATGATAGGAATAGGTGACTTTTCTACTCTAGAAAGTTGGTTAAAAATCTGACCATCATAACGCGGTTGATCTGGAATTACAGCAGAAGGAGTAGTATAAATCAAGAGATAGTTTTTATCTGGTTTAAAAGGAGAAGTCACCCCTGGTTTTTCTAAAAATAATGTAGAGATATCAATATCCAATCTCTTGGCATGATAAACACTCGAAAGAGTTTTACTACTTTGGATATATTGATAAGCCGACTTTGTGGCTCCCCTACAACCCTCTATTTGTTTAACAACCTGCTTTTCATATTCTTTTTTGTTATGTTGCCATATTTGAAATCCTGCTATTGAAGTTACTACACCTAAGATTGCTAAAAGAATTTTTGGTTGAGTTAAATTAACAAGTAGGTTTTTCAAAGTGGTTTTCCTTGCTTAATACATTCAACGTAGTATTTAGAAAATTCAGATATACACTGAAATTTATCAGGATACATACTTTTAAAGCGATCTCTTGCTGCTTGCTCTTCTCTGCTGTTAGCAACCAAAGCAATCATCGGGTAAGAAGGATAGTAGCGACAGCGAATATATTTGTTGTTATAATCCAACAACCAGAGCGTATATAGTTGCTTAATATTTGGGCGAAATGATTCATTTTTCTCAATGATATGTTTAGGAATACCCAAGATTTCCGAAAAAGAACGCGCAGCACCAGGGACGATGCGGCCAATTAATCTCAAAGGCATATTTTGCAATATTTGCTCTCCAGCTTCAGATTTGGCAATGGATAAAACATCTTGACCAGCCAGGATGACGCGACAACCGGATTTACGAGCAGTGGCGCACTTGCGACCCACCAGCCGAGATAAAGCCGGGAAGCCCAACAATACAGAAGCTTCATCCATGAAAAAAGCACTATTGGGAGAAGAAAGGGATTGTCGGGATGCGGCAATATATGCAGACATACCAAATACCTCGGCATCTTTACCTGATTGCAAGTTTGTTAAAGCGAAAGTAATTAATTTTGAGTCAGTTTGGAAAGTTGAAGGTTTGCAAATAGCATCCCCAATTGCACTTGCCCTCCAATATTGCAGCCGGAGACGGATATAATTGAGCGCTCTGTCTACGTTCTCGTCTTCATAGCCTAATTCAATCCTGTTTTTAGAGAAAAAAGGCTCCATGTCTACTAAGGTGGGTGTATTAGCCCACGCAGCCGACCCTAAACCAGCTAGCCTTGCCTCTTCAAATCGTCGTTGAATTTCAGGATCTTCATAAAAAGCTTTTGTCCCCAAGGGGATAAGTGATTCAATTGTTTGAGCAACGAAACCATCAAATGTTTGTGAACCTAATACTAGTTGTAAAACGATGAGATTGACATCATTTCTATGCGACCTAATTCTGTCTTGCTTCTGGTCTTCAGGAATTTTGGTTAAATCCAATGGCTGTACCAGATTATTGGATTCTTTAGAAATATCGAAGTAAAAACCGTTATGGTAAGGCGTATAATCTCCGAATGTTCCTGTCCCGTCGTCGTTAGGAAGGTCAATCATCAAAATTGACATTCCTTGTGCTTGGCACTCGGCAAGAATCGGGGATACCAAAACTGATTTTCCAGATCCTGTTGTTCCAATTACTAAAATATTTTTAGTTTTTGATAAATCAATTTTGACTGGGGAATGCCCCTCATCTGCTATTAGTTCAAATCCTTGCTCGTCTGCTCTGCCATTCTGAACTACATTAGTTACTCCCAATATTTCACTAGCAAAAAAAGCCAGTCGCCGATTGTAGGGGCTAACTAATATTGGTTCTTGCTTAACAAGTAATGTTTGTAACCAAATTAACCAAGCATATTCAGTTTCACGAGTTAGTTCAGCAGGTTGATTAATGTATCCAGAAATTAGCCTACAAGCATCATCTACCTCTTCGGGAGTGTCGCGGTACACTAAAACAATTAAACTCATATTCTCTGGTACATCACCAGAGTAAAGTTTTTCTTGTGCCTCTACAGAACGTTTCACATTAAACTGTGCAGAGACATCAATTGATTTACGTTGTTGAACGTGTAAATCCAGCGACCGGGATCTTCTGGTAATGGTTTGTTGTGTGAGACGAGTTAAAGCGCGGTCTGCTGGGCTAATTTGAGTAATGACTTCAATATCAAAAACTGGATTTCTGGAAAAAATATCCCACAAAAAGCGAGTCTGACTAGCAGTTGATGCAAAGGCTTCTGGCTTACGGGAAAGGGTCATTACTCCCACATATTTTTTTCCATTCTTCTGTGTTGGTAGACATACCCACCGCCGATCTGCAAATGGTACTCCATTATTAAGTAGTACTGAAGTTGCGTGTGCGTCTCCTATTACCTGCATCGGATGCAAGGGTGCAGCTTCATTAAATTCTTCTCTAATCCCTTGCTCATCAAAAATTAATGTGTGAGGGATTTTTACTGTTTTAGCTCCTACATTTTGAGAAAGTTCTTGCCATAATTGCTGTTCTGTCTTTGGCTGAGGCATAAACCCCATTTCTGTTAAAATCTGCTGATGTCTGATAGAAGCTTCAACTGCTTTAGTAAGTACCTGAGTCAAATGTTTTTTGGTCAGTTCTGATTCACCGGATGGAGTGAATCGTTTTTGTAAGAAGTTACCAAATTTGACTAATGCTCTATCTAAAGCATCTCCTGATTCAACTGAATGGGGAGATACTGTATAAGTTGTGTAGATACTTAGGCTTACCCTTTTTCTTTCTTGTGTACGTGTCAACTCTTGAATTCTAGCTAGTTGCCCCCAATCTAGAAATTCACTTTCAGTTGATGCCGGATTTTTTACGCGGTTCAAAAAATATTCTTTAGCATCATCGTCTGTACAAAAAGAACTCCACCGAAATGTAAAGCTTTCCTTTTGGGGTATCTCTTTACAACCATTCTCAAAAGCCAGAGCGATCGCCTCGATTTGCTCTTGAGAATTGAATAATGGATGAATACCTGTGCAAGTATAACCAAAAACCAACTGTAAAGTGTTATTGGTTTCGCTAACTTTTTTGCGACTGAGCATATAAGCTCCTGCAATATAAGCGTCTTTTTTTAGCCTGACAAGCGTTGTTAAATCCAGTGCATCCTCAAAGGGATTTAATTTTTTTGATTTAGAACGACTAATTTTCACCTTTTTTGAACCTAATTTCTTTTTCTCTTGGGGAGATGAGTATTTAGCATATCCTCGTGTCCAAACAGGGACGATAGGATAAACTTTAGACCAGAAAAGATGTGGGCTTTTTCCCGACAATACTAAAGCTGTTCCGCTAGCCCAAATTCCCAGTAGCATACACCAGACAATATGTAAACCTACAGCAACAGCTATGAAGAAAATAAAACCAAAAGTAGAGACAGCAATAGCAAATTGTGTGCCGGAGAAAGCACCAATCGTAGCACTTTTTCCCAAAGACTGGTTAACTTGCTTGATTTCTTTAGAGGATTGCACTTTTAACTTTTACTATCGATACTAAAGAAAAAGAACAAAATTAGTGATTAGATAGAAACACTAACCCTTGTAAGATGTGAGCGCCCCAGGAGGGTAAATCAAAAGTATTAAATCCCCTCGCAACGAATGAAACAAACACATTTTTCTTGTTTAGCTAAAAGCCTTGCTATATAAGAGTTATAAAATGTGTTTCTTAGGAGTTAACTGTTTGATTAGCAAATAGCAGCACTACCAAACAGAATACTTTGAACTATGTAAAGAACAAGAGTCACCAAAAACACACCTAAAGGCTGCTGGATTAGTTGAGTGACTTCTTGCCCTTCGCCCAAGGCATTGACGACTTTGACTCCAGCACTGATGAAATAACCGAACAATAAAATAGTTATGGCAACTGACAAAACAACAGGAAGACCAGTAAGCAAGGGGCTAGCAACACCACCTGGACCACCTGCAAACATACAACTAAGAGCTTGTTGCGTGGGTTGAAATAGTCCAATCGCTAAAGATGGTTGGGCGTGTCCAACAACGATTATAGTAGTGCCAACGGATAATATTTGATGGCGATACTTATTGGCTTGATTGGCTATTAATTTAGCTAAAAGCTGTCCTGGGGCATTTTTGGTTGAAAGATTTTTAGATGCCAAAACGCTCACTCCTTGTTTTCATGTTTATTGACAAATTAAACATCAAGTTTTCAACGCTCTTTTTTGAAATTCGCTCTCTATATCTTCTAAAGTATTCTCTCTAGCAAGGGAGCGAATTTCTTGGAGTATGGGAACATGAGATTCATATAACTTTGCCATTCCTCTCAAGCGTCCTGTCTGCGGATCGGTAAACTTTTCAAAGCCAGGAACATATAACCTAGCTATGTTTAAGTATTTCTGTAGTTGCCTTGAAGAAACCTTGGGTTCCATCATCGCTGCAACTTGTGATCTTGTTAATTCTGGCTGGACTTGCAACCCTCCCATCAGTTTTGGGTTTTGGAACTTCTTAGAATTTGCATAGATATAAAATACCACCGCTTATCAGAGTGGGGAAGTTGCATTTGCAACTTCCAAGGCAAAATTCTCAGAAAATATTTTACTTGTGGATATTAGTGTCGGCATTTGAACAAGAATTGATTAGACTACCCAACATCTCGAAGATTTTTATTTGTGTTGCGATGAGTCTTAACATGGTCAGGAGATTTACATAATTGTTGACCCGCTTGGACTTTTAAAACAACCTCCAACTTCTTTCCGTGGATTGACCACTGTTGGTCTAAAAGATGGCAAGCAACCCGCACAACATTTTGAGGATTTCGCCTGCTGCATCCTTTCATTCCCCAGCATCGGCAGGTGTAGTCACTTTCATAACCAAGGACAAGCGCTAAATCCTGATAGGTTAAACCCCACTTTTCCTTAAATTCAATTGGGTGCATAGGAGAAGCTTAAGATAATAGGAAACAAAAAACTTGATTTTACAAAATCTTAAGGATTAGCAGACCCGACATAAAACACATCATGGCGAAGCATTTTTTATGATGTTTCGCTCATATTTCTGCCTCAAATACTTGAATATTCCTCTATTTTTTTTCTAAAAGGTGTTCTCTATTCAATTACTTGCTAGCTAGCTATCTAAACAATATAAAGAACTCTAATACATACAACATTATTTGATAACACTATTTAAATAAAAATTCAAGTAAATCTACGTATCTTTACTTTGAGAAAATATTTTTTAATAAAATTTGTCTATAAGTAAAGATGACAAATTAATTAAATTATGGTAAATAAGGAAAAATTATTTAGTTCCAAAGGTATATAGACAAATATCCTTGAAAACAGTAGATGCGTCAAGCGTTCTATTATATAAAGTCGCGAAAGAGTAACAAAAAATAAAAACAAGGTAACATCTTTGATTAGCAAAAGGTGATAAAAAACAACTACAACAAAACATTTTTAAGACTCATTGCCCCACTTTGGGGCATCAATAAATTTTTGGGGGCAGATAGCATTTCAACATAAGTTGGTGTTGACGTTGCAGCAGTAAAATTTACATCACAAAACTTGCTGGAATTATTAAAAAATAACAGCTAAAAATGATGCTAGTAACTATATTTTGACTAAATCTCTGTGGGAAAGGGCAACACTCCGCTTAACTCTAACTCTCGGCGGCTACCCAAGGGAACAAAGCTGCAACGCGATGGCGTAACCGCCCGCCGGAGGCGATCGCGCTGAGTTCACTGAAAGTAATTGTGGGGGATGTGGGAAATTTTTCTCTCCCCTCTCTATTACCTACCTCCTTTCCCTACACTCTTTAATCCCAGTCGCTTTGTGCTGGCTGAGATGATGGCGTTCCGCCCAGCGTAGCTGATCGCGCTAAATTCTTAAATTTTGTCACTGGTGCATCAAACAGCAACTTAGTTGTACCTGTAGCCCCATCGCGGTTTTTAGCAAGGATAATCTCAGCAATTCCTTTCTCTTGCGTACATTCATCGTAATATTCATCACGATACAACATGATTACTTTGTCCGCATCTTGCTCAATTCCGCCACTATCCCGTAAATCTGAAAGCATAGGGCGTTTATTATGACGGCTTTCTACTGCTCTTGATAGTTGAGATAAACACACCACAGGTGTCTGCAACTTCATTGCTAATCGTTTTAGTCCCCGTGTCAGCTTCTCTATCTCATTGTTTCTGTTGCCTCCGCCTTGGCCATCCATCAGTTGCAGATAATCTATGACGATTAACCCCAAATCACGGCGCTCTTGTGCCATGATTTTACGACACTCATTCTCAATATAGGACAGTGATGGGTCTGGACGGTCATCAAGGTAAATAGGTAGCTCTGATAATACACCAATGCCCTTTGATAGTGATTCCCATTGTGTATCAGAGATCCGTCCTGATTTCAAACGGCTGCTTTCTATACCAGATTCACCCGAAAGCGATCGCATGGCGATTTGCAATTTAGACATTTCTAGGCTGAACATAACAACCGGAAAACGATGAGCCTCGGCCACATGAAAAGCCATTTGAGCTGCGAAGGCAGACTTACCCATGGCCGGACGACCCGCAACGATCACTAAATCATTACGGTTCAACCCGCAAGTCATGGCATCTAAATCATAAAAACCCGTGGGAATACCAGTTAACACTTTACCTTGGCTGCGGTCTTCAATATCTTGAAACACATTAATCACTACATCGGAAATGTGGCTAGCTCCCACAGTATCAGATGAGCGCTGCAATTTGTAAATAAAGTCTTGTAATTGCTCCAAAGCCTGTTCTAAAGGCATTTCTTCATGGGATTTGTGCTGCAACTCAATGGCAAGGCTTCCCAGTCTACCCAGTTCCCGGCGCTGCCACTTTTCCACTACCAGAGCTGCAAGGGCATCAATGTTAACTGCTGATACAGTCCTATCAAGCAGTGATGCTAACTTGTTTCGCCCACCAATAATTTCTAACAGGCCATTTTCAGCTAAATAGTTCGTGATCATCAACAAATCTGTAGGCAATTCAAGTGCATTCAGTCTCAAAGCAGCGTTGTAAATTCGACTATGAGCGCTGATATAGAAGTGATGCGGCTTCAAAATGTCGCGGACACGTTCTATGGCTACAGGGTCAAGCAAAATGCCCCCAAGTATCGCCTCCTCAGATTCAATGTTCTGTGGTGGTAGTTTATTCGCCGTCGTAGCAAAAGGGATTACATTGTTGTCAGTGGCGTACATATTCTTTTTTTATTCCAATTAAGTTTAAATTTGTACACATATTTACTCAGTAAGTACGAGCAATAGTGTCATGGTCAGGTATGCGCTCACTCTGGTTTTAGAGCGCTTAGACTGTGCTTTTGCGAATAGACATATCCACAAATGAGTATCAAAGCCTTATACAGCAAGGGTCAAATCAATTCAAAAAAAGGTCAAAACCTAATTTTCGGATAAGTCTAATGCCAGAAGTGTTGAATTCATCAGGTGGAATTCCTAGAACGCAGATTCAGTATTCCAAGCCAATTCAGTATTCAAAATTGTGAAGAAAAAACCAGTTTTTTCTCATTGAACCAAGGAAAATCCAGATCCCCAGCTACATCAATCGGGTTTTTAGGATTAATGAATCTGGTTTTAGCTCATCGACAAACTATTTAATTCAGTTCAGTATGATTACTAGTTCCGTTATGAAGAACTAATAAAATTTCTGATTCAGCAGTCGCTATTAGTTCCGTCAAGCGGGAATATTTACAAATCTATGAGGAGCTTTGACACGCGCCCATTCGTACCACTTAGCAGATACTATGTGCTTGCAAAACTTAGATAGTCCCTCAGACAGGAGCCTACTGTAATAGGCTTCATGCAACCACTTTTCCCAACTGGGAAAATCGTAGCGCTTACGCTGTTTTTCTTTCTCTGCGGGGTCATCAGCGAAGTTGTTAATTTTGCGCTCTAATGTCCTGCAAACCCCTTTCCATTGCTCAAATAAGCAGAATACCTCTGTACTACCTTCATCTTTTTTAGAAAGCACGGTATTCACGTATGCGGCAATGTTGTTAATTTCTTTGCCCTGCGATCGCTGATAGGTCTGATAGTAAAGCAGGAAACTAACTTCTTTAATTGGGTTATCGCTGAAAGTTAAGTTTTGAGAATCGTTCTCACACGCCGCGCCGGAAGAATGGCCTTCATGAGTAGATTTTTCGTTAGTTGCAGAAACTTTGTCTTTTTTAACAGCGTAGCGATGATCTTCAACTGCTTCGTTTTGGTCAATCGCTGTGTTTTTCTGTTCGGCCTCAAAATTAACAGCGTAGCCATGATCTTCAACTACTTTGTCCTGGTCAGTGGCTTTGCTCTCTTCTTCCGCCTCAAAATTAACAACGTAGCCATGATCTTCAACTACTTTGTCCTGGTCAATGGCTTTATTCTTCTCTTCCGCCTCAAGATTAACAGCGTAGCAATGATCTTCAACTACTTTGTCCTGATCAATGGCTTTATTCTTCTCTTCCGCTTTTTTTTCCGTCCCTCCAGTGATCGATTGAGTTAATTTTATTTCTTTAATCTTATTAGAGGCGGGAAAGCTTTGCTGTAACTGACTTTCAAGCCGCACCCCATCCATTTTTGGCACTACCCCATCCATTTTTGGCACTACCCCATCCATTTTTGGCACTATCGGTCGATGTGTGTCATTTGCATCATCCATTTTTGGCACTATCGGTCGATGTGTGTCATTTGCATCATCCATTTTTGGCACTATCGGTCGATGTGTGTCATTTGCATCATCCATTTTTGGCACTATCGGTCGATGTGTGTCATTTGCATCATCCATTTTTGGCACTATCGGTCGATGTGTGTCATTTGCATCATCCATTTTTGGCATCATGGATACTGAATGAAGATTTGTATTGTTTGCATCATCCATTTTTGGCATCATGGATACTGAATGAGGATGTGTATTGTTTGCATCACTCAGGTTCTGCACTACAGATGAGTCTGACAACAGTAATTCGCCAACTTTTACGGGGTCAACGCGATAAAACTTAACTGCATTGCCCTTGTGCATTTTTGGTTGACAAGAAATGACGTAGCCTGATTCCTCTAGCCCCAGTAAGGAACGTTGAATACTACGTTGTGACCCTAATGCGGGATATGCGCTTTCCCATTCTCTGTAAGTAGCGCTAGTCCACCATTCACCATCATGAAAGTAGCCATGCTTTTTGAGTTTGGCATTGCTCGAACACCAGCTTTCTATAACTTGAATCAATACAGCTTGGTTAACACCTACTTCTTTTGCTACGCTCCAATAGAGCTTCGTATATGCAGGTTCATAGCCGTGAGTAAGTCGATAAGCTGTAATCGGGCTAGCTGCGGTCGGTCTTGTACTTGCTTGTGTAGTAGACATTTGTATTACCTCAAATTTTTCTTAATTTGGGTAACTCCAACTATTGCAACGCGATCGCAAAATTAGTTACTATAGATTCAACGTTGCTGTTAGAGTCAACGTTGCGGTCTATCTCCATAGAAAAGGGTTCTAACTTTTCTATGCTTTAGGAGTTACCCGTTGTGTTTTAATTAATAAAAATCCAGCCTCTGCTGGTACACATCCCCTCTAGCTGTAACTAGTGGGGATATCTGTATGGTGGTTGGACTGCTATCTAAGCAGCTGATAATCCCACGACCCTCAATCAATGCAGCTTTTAGAAAATTCTGGAATTGCTCAAAATTTTCCAACTTGTTCCACTGATTGGGAGACGCGAAAGGAGTAGCAGAGCTATTAAAGGTGAAAATCATGAGAAAATCCCTGTGAGGTAGATGATGATATGCGCCCTACCTCCCCCCGAAGATTTACCAAAGTTTTAATTAAATTTCTCTAGAACCTGTTGTCACTGGTCAACCTAACCTGTTAGGATTAGATCATAAAGAAATTTAAAAGATAAATTAGGTGTGTCTTCTCGGACTGTATGACAACTTGCTTCAACAAGTTGAGTCCAGGGGAGGCATTCTTTTCTTATGTATATCTAGTGACATAACACTGAGAAAAGTTCAGACTAAGGATATAGCCTGATTACATAATAGTTTATATCTTCTAAAAATAACTAGGCTTTTGTCAAATTTTCTCAAAGAAAACGTTGAAAGCTTTGTATCAAAGGCATACACAGCAAACCTTTGAAAACATTTTAATTACTATTTAAAAGCAGGAGTTTATATCACTCTACTAATAAGCTTGATAGAGTCAATAAAATCCATGATCCTTATTGAATGGGTGTTCTAAGGATTGAAAATGTATAAAGTTTACGAAATTAGTAGTACATAAATCCTCCTGATTAATACTTTTGTACTGATTTATGGCTCCAAGCGATGCCTGCGGCGAGCGTAAGTCCTGCGGACAGGCTACGCCAACGCGGAGCGTCTCGAAGAGAAGCTATCGCCTTTAGCTTGCTTGTGCTGGTAGTAGCACGTTGCTTTAGCGCTTGCTCAACCAAAACACGGATCATCCTTGACCTTGTTCTAGTCTCAATGTCGAATTGGAGATTCATCACCTGGCTCCCATTCAATTTCAATAAGTTGAGCAACACTTTTCAGCCCAAAGTAGAGACAAAGCTGTTTCAGCGTGTTCTCGTCAATACGATTGATTTGATTTCGATACAGCTTGCCGACTGTTCCTGGAGCTAGACCAGTCTCTTGAGCCAGACCTATTTGGCTAATATGCCTTTCTTCCATTAAATTTTTTAATTTACAAACCAATTTCACATCCAAAACTCTCTTCTATATAAGATGTTACAGCTAATTAGTTAGCTAGTTAAATCATAAGTTAACTAAAATTTAAGCAATTAACTCATAAGATTATTCAATCATTACTTTCTTGATAAGCTAGTCAGTTAGTTGATTAGCTGTGCTATTCTATAAATGTGAGCGTAAAAAGGACGCACAAGGGCGTGAAAAGCCACACCAAGGACAACTAGGTTGCTGGACTGAGTATAAGCCTAAAAGTGACCACAAACGCTTGTAAACAAAAAAATTCATTCAAAAATCAAAAACGTAAAAATCAGAAACACAAAAATCAAATTCAACAAGTATTTCCCAAGTAACCTAACTCTGAAGCGTGAGTAAAATTCTGGCTTCTCCAGCTAGGTGAGATCAGGGGGAACGGAACAACCAACATACATAGTTGGCGATGTGAAATGCAAATCAGGTTAGCGGCACAAGTAGCCAGCAAAGTTGAAGGAATCAGACAATCACTCAATTATTCAAAGTTGAGCGACATCGTAAATCTGCTTTTAGACGCAATTAGACATCGATGGAATTTGAACCTTTCTTATCAGCCCAAAATTGAGGCCAATAATCTCAAAGTGAGACTAAATAAACGTCATCAGCTTTGGGTGTCCCAATATGCAATTGAAAGGGGGATAAATGTAACCTCAGCCACCAACTTGTTAATTAGTGAATATTTAGCAGGCAATATGATAAATTTTTCACCCCAAACGCCAATAACTGTGACAGAAAGCGTCGAACTTACCCCACAAGAAGCAAGGCAAGAATTAGACATAGAAAACCTGAAAGGTTAGCACTAATTAGGAACTTTAAATGATGAATCAAAAACGCATAGTTCTAGATCAGAAGTACATTCCCAGAGCCGAAGAAATTATCAACCAGACAGGAATCAACACTTATTCACAGCTATTTACCATCCTGTTGGTTAACTATGGCGACACCCTAGTAAAGTCTTTGAGAGGTGGTAATGAATAACTTAAGCAGAGTTGATGACAGTACTTTACTTAGCAAATCCAAAGTTTACCAAATCGACCGAACACTTTACCGATATCTCTACAAAACAGGCACAATTCAGCATCCCAAGTACCACTTTCAACCACTGGAAGGACAACGCAAGAAAGCAGATTTGCAGCTAAATTACAAAACTTTGATTAGTCGTTGCTATGAAGTAGAAGGTATGAGTACCAATGCATCCGTACTCAGTCAAGAATCATTGCAACTGTCGATTTTTTGAAGTCAAAAAATGCCAACTAAGTTAAGTAGCACAGGTATAAAAATAAATACCCAGCTATTCAGTCAAACTCAGAGAAATAAAGGTAATCCCCACTAAATATTCACTTTTCAAGGGGTAAAAAGCAGTTTTCCACTGGCTATGAAAGCATACTTTCCTCATCTAGCCAGCGTTACAGCCATCGATACGTAGATGAATGCAATGTTACCAATCTAATGGTAACAGTCTTTCAACCTTCGTTGCTATGCAATTTACTTGATTCAAGCTATCTGGATATGCAAGTAACTGGAATTAGATGGAATGTGCTTTTTTTACTCAAAATCTCAGTTTTTTCATTAGAGAGGGTAAATAAATTGACAATGACAACCAAGAAATACAGCCAAAAATATAGGCAGCTAAAAAGAAATTATGAAAACATTTGCAAGAAACAGATATCAGATACTAGTTGGCATCGTTTGGTTTCTCAGTTGAAGAATTACTTTGATTTGGATATCGAATCACCGAAGGCCAGCAAAATAATTCACCATATAGCCACCTTAAAGCGCACACATAGAAACTTCAGAATTAATTCAGAGAACTTTGCAGAATGCTGGCAACTATTTCAGCACTACTACCAGCAGAAAACACAGCTTACTTGTGCCGAATTTTTAGCAGATTTGATGCAAAAAGTTGATTTAAGCCAAGTATCTAAAACATCTAGATACAACTGGTTTATCAATGCTGGCATTCCTTACAAAGCAGAAAAAAAGTATAAAGCGTCTGATTTGGCATTGGTAGCCTTTCAAGCGGCAAAATGTATTAAATCTCGTGAATTAAAGCGCGTCGAAAACGCTGTGATAACTATTAATTCACTTGCAGTAAGTAAATAGGAGTTAAAACGATGACTAAATTCTATAACAATGTAAAAGTTCGCCTGAATCGAAAAGGTATTAAGGGCATTTCAAAAGCTGAGTATTTAGTAGCAGCAGAACATTTGGGGATCAGTGACTTAGATGATGTAACAACTGACCAGATTATTGCTGGGGTAGATTATCTGACTGATAAGTTTTCAAATGAATCAGCAAGTTTATCCCCCAGTGATTTAGCTACTACCCAAACTGAGGAAGTATCAAAAATAGAGTCAAAACTAGAGCAACCAGAAGAAACCGCGCTCCCAAGGGAACACTCCGCGAACATCATTTCAGAAGTCACCGCACTCGATTGTGAAGAGGATTTAGAGGATATCGCCCACGAAACCACTGAACCCCAACCAAGCATAGAACAATCCGAGATGCAAGCGATGCCTGCGGCGAGGGAAGCGATCGCCTGTGAAGATGATCCTCCAGAAGCCACCGCCATTGAATTGCAAGAAACTTCTGAATTAGTTGCATCTACTGCCGAAAGCATGGGTATCGCACTAAACCTTGAAGACGTTACAGCCATAGCCGAAAACTTCGATTATGCCAGTACAAATTCAGATGATGAACTGGAAGAGATAAAAACTGCAATCACAGCCTTTGTCCAGCACAAAGCAGCTTTGAGTAGGCAGAAAATCCAACATATTGTGCAAGAAGTTAAACAGACAATTCACAATCTGGACGCTGAAAATTCTGAGCTACTAAATGATGGATTAAGGAGCATAAGCCAAGATATCAAAAGCGGTTCCGAACGCTTTCGCCAACAAACAAGACAAGCCCTCAAAGTATTTGCACTCCCACCAAGTAAGGCAGGATAAAAGCTTTGTCATTAGCTTTAACCCCTCAAAAGCCATATCCATCATTCTGATAATTTCATCCCTTGCTGCTGCACTCGTAGCCTTTGACAACTACCGATTTAGTAGGCATAGAGTCACCAAACCAGAGTACAGAGAATTTCAAGATCCTAATATTTACTTGGAGGTTCCCCAGTGGTTGAAAAGATGACTGAAAGTAAGGAAATGTCAACACTAATTAACCAATCCCTAGCGCTAATTGACCAAATTCAGAAGCACCCAGATTTTCAAGCAGTAGAGTACAGCCCCGATTTGACTTTAGGAGATGCCCAACAAGCATTGCTTGAACTGCATTGGCAGACTCTACCGCAGTCCCAACCAATTCAAGATTGCTCACTTCAAAACTTAAGCAGTTGAGAAAGTGCGATTCCTACGGAGTGCATTACCGGAGGAAATCGCAAATAATCCATATAATTTTCACCCCAATATTACCAGCAATGACTAAAAAATTACTCAAAGCCGCAAAATCTCCAACACTCAAGAACCACGTCCAACCAAAAGCGAAACGTATTAGCTCCATCCTAAAAAACAAGTTTGGTGTAGAATTATCAGATTTTGATGCTGCTTTAAACGGTGATGTCCAAGCTGCCCAAAAAATAGGCGAACTAGCAAGGCAAGGTAGTTTAAGCGCTGAATTTGCACCTAAGCTAGCCCAATTGTATGAGCAAATTATCTCTGGCACAGAGGCATACAATAAAGCTGTTAGTGATATTTTAGTTCAAGCTGGCAAGTCAGCGATCGCCATTGATAAAGCTACCATGAAAGCCACCCTCGAAAATACCAAATATGGTCATTCACGGAGTGAGTTAGCGGCTGAGTTTGTGTCCTCCAAGTCTGCGGAGTCACAACGCCACAAATACCAGATGAACTACACCCAGATTAAGGGCTATATTGATGCTCACTTGGTAGGAATCGACCAAAAAACCAGTTTATTGGAACAGTCCAATAGACCCGAAATCAAACAAATAGCAGCAGATGAACAGTATGAAAAGAAAGAATTGAACGAAGCACTGAATAAAGGAGACAAAGCCAGATATGACCTGATACCTGAGAAAGACTATCAATCATCTCCAGGACTAAAAGCTAAACTCCTCCAACTGAAAACTGCACTAGGTTTCTAACCAATAAATAACCCCAGTCGCCTATCGAGTTTTCTGGGGTTTGAGTATGTAAAACCCCACCTATTCTACTATGCAGCCTGACCAC
>REBL01000275.1 GCA_007692755.1 Nodularia sp. (in: cyanobacteria)
ATCGCCCTGTACATAAACATACTAAAGGAGAAAGTATTCTCCTCAATCCTTTAGTCGTTTGGTATGTTCGCCAGGGATTAATTAAGCTCAATACTTTTTGTGAAACCGGCGAAGAAGTATTAATTGGATTAGCGACAAAAGACATGGTTTTTGGCTCTAATATGACCTCACTGCCAATTTATCAAGCCATAGCTTTGTCAGATGTCGAATTAGTTTCGATTAATGTATCAGAAATATCAGTAAACCCAATGTTGAGCCATATTCTGTTACCAAAAATCAATCAACGGTTACAACAGACAGAATGTTTTTTAGTTATTGCTGGCAAGCGGCGGGTGGAAGAAAGACTTTATCATCTATTGCAACTTTTAAAACAACAAATCGGTGAGTCTGTAGCAGAAGGCACTCGCTTAAGTGTTCGTTTGACTCATGAAGATATTGCCAGTGCCTGTTGTACTACTAGAGTGACAGTTACCCGATTAATGGGAAAATTACAACAACAAGGTTTAATTAGTTTTGACTCCAAAAAATATATTATTTTGAAAGATTAACGCCGCTGCGCGGAAGTCAAAAGTTAAAAGTCAAAAGTCAAAAAACTTATTCTATAGGCTTTTCATTGATTTTGAATGGTCTGTCTATTTACGCCGTGACTTTTTGTAGAGACGTTCCATGGAACGTTTCTACTGGATCGAAAATGTCTAATTGGTATAAGTAATTTATCTTAGGGATGATTGTATTGATTTTCTAATATGCAGACATTCGGCAATACTACTCCATCATTGAGCTACATCTTAGCATTGGATTTAGGTACGACGGGTAATCGCGCTTTTGTATTTAACGCAGACGGCAAGGTTATTGGGCAAGCATACAAAGAACTAACTCAGTATTATCCTCAGCCGGGATGGTTAGAACATGACCCTGAAGAAATCTGGCGCGATACCTGCTGGGTGATCCAAACCGCGATTAAAAATGCTCAAATTACACCATCGGAAATTGCGGCCTTGGGGCTAACTGTACAGAGGGAAACTTGTTTAATTTGGGATAAAACGACTGGGAAACCATTACACTCGGCCATAGTCTGGCAAGACCGCCGCACTTCTGCCTTTTGTCATCAGTTGCAAGCCCAAGGCTATGCTGAAGAAATTTATGATCGCACTGGCTTAGTTATTGATGCCTATTTCTCGGCGACTAAGTTGAGATGGCTATTAGACCATTGTACCGAGGTTGATCAGAAAAATATCTTAGCTGGCACAATTGATACTTGGATACTGTGGAAGCTTACAGGGGGAAAAGTTCACGCCACCGACCACAGCAACGCTAGCCGCACAATGCTGATGAATTTGACGACTGGTGCATGGGATCAGAGACTACTAGAATTATTACAAATTCCTGCTGAGATTTTGCCCCAGATTCAGCCCAGTTTAGGCAAATTTGGCGTTACTGATGCGGCTTTGCTAGGTACTGAAATTCCCATCACTGCCATCTTAGGAGACCAGCAAGCTTCTCTATTTGGTCATGGCTGCGATCGCCCCGGTTTAATGAAATGCACCTATGGTACTGGTAGCTTTTTAGTGGCTCACACTGGCTCGAATATTGTCCGTTCTCAGCGGCAACTAATTTCCACAGTGGCATGGACGCAAGCCCAAAATGGCCATAAATTAGATGTGGGTTATGCCTTAGAAGGCAGTATGTTTACCAGTGGCGCTTGTGTGCAATGGTTACGTGATGGCATGAAATTAATTAAAACTGCCGCCGAAACTGAAGTCATGGCCAATCAGGTGACAGATACAAATAAAGTCTACTTTGTCCCGGCTTTTAGTGGACTAGGCGCGCCCTACTGGGATATGAGCGCCAGAGGAGCCTTTTTCGGCATTACCGCCAGTGTACAACCTCAGCATTTAGTTCGTGCAGTTTTAGAAGCGATCGCTTACCAAGTTCTAGAAGTAGTGCAAGCCATCAATGCCTCTTCTCCTACTCCCATGCAGCAGTTAACTGTAGATGGTGGTGCTTGCGAGAATAATTTTCTCATGCAGTTTCAAGCAGATATCTTGGGAATTCCCGTAGCCCGTCCCATGATGCGCGACACCACCGTACAAGGTGCAGCTTTTGCCGCAGGTTTAGCTGTGGGATTTTGGGATGATTACACAGGATTAGTCAGTCAAAGGCAAATAGAGCGCATATTTGAACCAGCCACAGGCCAGCATCAAGCGCAAGCCAACTTCGCCATCTGGCAACAAGCAGTTAAACGTACTTTAGCTTGGAGAGAATAAGGGAAGCAGGAAAAAATGAGGGAGGATTTCCCCCCTCTCCACTTCATCGCCCGCGACTGGCCTCTAACATCAACTTTGAATCCCAAGTGTAGTAGCCAATTTTCTCAGGGACTCTAGAAAATCGCCCGGTTCGATAGCCTCGTGATAGTTCATTCAGCACTTTAGTTTTCACTTCTCGAACTCCCTGCTCATCTAGTTCACCAAAAAGTCCAGTAATGATTTGAGCAACACTGAAAACTCTCCCTGAATGTTTTTCTAAGAAATCAGAAAGAGCATCGATCAAAAATTGACCCTCAAATGGTTCCAGCATGGGAATTACATTTGAATTCGCGGTTGGGAGTGGTTTCTTCTTGTTGTATTTGGTAGTTTGAGAGTAACCTTTAGTCTTATTAGAATTTACTAAACTTAAACTCAAAGTGTAACAGCCAGGCTCGTCAGGGATTCCAAACCAGACACGCCTTTCTCTACCCTGTGTCAACGAAGATTGAACTCTACCTTTGACAACTTTGAAGATGGGAGGCTCTAAATCTCCATAAAGCGATCGCACAATAAAATCTATATGACAAACAGTACCCAGATGGTCATACAGAAGACTTTTAATCGCTTCCATCCGACTTTGAGGTTGATACTCCGGTAGCATGGGAATATCCGGCACTTTGATTGATTTATCTTGACTCTCTGGAGACTCTAGAATCTCTGTAGTTGTCTTGGCAGAATCATCTATTTCCCTGTTATCTGAGTCTTGAAATTCAGACTGGGTAGAGTTAACACTTTGATCAGGTGATGAGAATGAATCTTTTTCCGCCGGGGGAGAAAGTCGATGACGCGTCTGAACGTTTTCCAGATGAGCGATGCTCGCATCTGATGAAGAAGAGCCGTTAGACAACAAAGCTTCAACATGATCGAGCTGCGATCGCGCCTGTTTGTATAAGCTTTCATACTCTCCTACGAGGCGAGCATAATAGTCTCGTAACTCTAAAAGTGGAGAGAGCAGAGCTTCAGGGGGTTCTAATGGTAAGAGATTATTCATAAAGCTTTAAATCATCCTAAATCGATATCACTTTTGTAAGTCATGGCTCTAGGTTTTGCTTTTTGAGATGACTGATGAGATTTTTTTGGTGCTTGAGGTGGTCGGCATTCCTCGCAATATAATGGACGAGGCCCAAAAGTTTCACGTTGTGTAGTTTGGTCGCATTGCTTACAGACAAAATGGAAAACACGAGTATGAATCTGTCTTTTATGCGCCCGGACAGTATACTCTCTAACATCAATGAACTTACTAGGCATAATCGGTGAAGAGTGAATTTGGTTCCTATCAATATAGCTATTCAAGCAAATGAAATGAGATCCGTGTATGTTCAATTGTAAGTTTTATTCAAACCAGTGACAGGGGAACAGAGTAACTTCCGAGTAACCAAGAGGCTATCTCCTTGACATACTTCTAGTTAATTATCAGCATTCAAGTGTCTATTGCTTCTATACCTCTGGGCTACTAAATATAGAAATTAGACATATTTTCCGAAAATTTATGACAAATTGGCTGGAGTGTTCATATTGCACTTAAGCTCATCAGTTTTGATGCTGGTCAGTAACTACGACAAAAAACCGCTTCATAATACCAGGAAGCGGTGATCTGATTAAACCGTATTAGACATCTACCGAATTTAAATATGCGTCTGATATCACCCTTGTAGAGGCCTCATATACAATCCACCATGCAATTACTATCTCTGAGGATGTTTTAAAAGTTATGCTGTGGGTAGCTAAACATTCTATATCCCCCTAAATCCCCCTTCTCAAGCTAGATTTTGATTCAGCATCTACCTTACGAAAGATTTGAGGATTTACTTTAGCTTGAGAAAAACACCTCGTAATCCGGGTTAATACCTCATACAAAGTGTCTTTTAATCCGAAGTGAAGCTGAGTTAAACTTACAATTGATAACTAATTAACGAGACGGGATAAATCACCTACCACTACCGCGAGCCAATTTTATTGGATAAACTCAGGGTAATTTTCCAGAATTTATATAATTACTGACATTTGAAATTTGAACACTTGGCTTTTTATCGAAACAAAAAAAATGCTTATTCATCTGCTGAATTTAAAGGTCTTGATTTTTTAATTGACTAACTGAGATAGTAAAGTCATAAATTGAATTTACCAGAGCTATATGTTCTTCATGACTAAGAAGGCAGTTTTTATAAGAGTCGAATACTATACCAGCTATATTAAGTAGAAGCTCTCAAAGTATAATTGCTTCATCTCTGTGGTAAATCGTAAGTAATAACACGTTGGTGCAAAATATAAGTATTTTTGCAGACTTCCGATTTCGATATCAGCCTTCTGACAGTGTACGCTGCACAGCCCAGGCGTTTAGGCTGAGAATATCACTTGCATTGTAGAGGAATTGATTATGCCTAGTGGTCACGCCAGTCATAAAGGCACTTCGGATAAACCTAATACTAATACTGAAGGTCGGATGGATATTGCTGCTGATAAATCCATCAATCCTGATGAGGTTTTACCTGAAGGTGCGAGTACAAATACAACCAGAACTCAAGAATTTGTCGATTATCCTCCCGCTATTCAACGCCCAGGTGAGGATGTGAAAACGGAGGAATAATGAACCTCTCTCCAAACCTCTCTCCTTGTAGGAGAGAGGCTTTGAATTCTCCCCCCTTCCTGCAAAGAGAGAAGCTTTGAATTCTCCCCTTTCCCTTGTAGGAAAGGGGGTTGGGGGGTTAGTTTTCCAAGGGTCTATCTTATAAGAGGAGTGCAGTTATATGAGAAAAACTGTGAGTGATCTCGGCAAAAAAAGGTTAGAAGCTGTTTTAGCGATCGCTACTTATTCTATAGGTAGTGGTACCGCTTCAGTTGCACCAAACCCAGGGGGGGAAATTCCCCGGCAGTTGATTATCACTGCTTCTGATATTCTCATGTATATCAGCATTTGGAAAATTTATTTTCAGGAAGATTTATCTAGCAAAGACCTTGTAGAAATTTTGGCAGAATTAGGCTTGGTGACGGTCAGTGCCACCGGGACAGCTTATATAGTTAGTAAAGCTAGTACGGCTATTTTGAAGGAAATTACTAACTGGGTTGGCCCTTTGGGCTGGGGTCTGACAGCTGCGATCGCTGGTTCCCTGAGTGGGTTATTTGGGGTAGTCTGGGCTTTATATTGCGATCGCCTAGCTTCAGAACGAGAACCACAATCAATATAAAAACAGAATTATATTCTATCAGAAAAAGTATCATTTTCGGGACGTAATTCCGATGGTTCTGACTGCAATTTAGTCTCGGCACCAGAAACATTTTCTTCTACATTCTCGGTGCTAATTTGCTCACCGTCTTTATCCTGAACAACAGCTTTTTGGAATCCTGGTTTTACAGACTTGAAATCTTGCTTGGTTTGTTCATAGTCTTTTTGAATAAATTCGGTAGCTTGACCGATTCTTTCACTCAATCCTTCAGTATATTTCTGGGGATTTTTCACTGCTTTCTCTAAGACAATAACGCGCTTATCGCCTACACTGGAAATCATAATTGGTTCCAGTAAATATGTCCCTTCCATTAATCCTTGCCAACCATTAGGAGAGAACATATAGTTAACCACATCTCCTGTTTCTACATTAAATAGCAAGTCCAGAATTTTTCCGACTTTGTTTCCAGTATCCGTCCACACCTCACTTCCCAACACCGGGTTAACTGATTCGGTGATTTCTGAGGTGTGATCATCCTGATGTTTTACGAGAACGCTATCCGCACCAATTGCTTCAATTTGGTTCCAGGCAAAGGTTTTTTGCTTACCCAGCCATCCTGATTTACAGGTTAAGCCCAAAACTCTTTGTGCCTGATTATCTAGTAAAAGTTGTGATACCCGACCAACTTCTTCCACTGTTTCACGGTCAAGCACTAAACGTTTGAGCAACTCACTGTGCTTTAAAACTTGAGATGGCGTAGACATAATAAAAATACTTACCAAGTATTAAAGATTAATGATAACATTATACTCGCAATTTAATACCGATGTATCTGTATTAAGTTCTTTTGATTTTTGCAATTGCAAGTCAAATAATCCCAAGGCTAGTCACTGGAGCGAGAGGTCATCATCAACAATGCAGATATTTTCCATTATTGCCGTCTTAGTAGCGTTATTAGCTGTAGTGTTTGCATTTCAAAATGCTGTTACCATCAGCGTGACATTTTTCGATTTGAATTTTGAAGCTTCATTAGCGATTGTGCTAATTTTGACTGTGGGTATAGGCATTTTAATCGGCTTACTGGTGTCAATTCCTAGTGTAATTCAACGCAATTTGCGGATTTCTAAATATAAGGGAAAAATTGTCGAACTAGAGAATGAATCGAATGAACAGCTAGAGACAATCACTCATCAACGGCAAAGAATTGAAAACCTGGAAAAGCATCTAAATTTAAAGGACAATCAATAGCAAATGTATAAATTTGATGTCGTAGTAGTAGGTGCTGGTCCGGCTGGTGGTCATTGCGCTCGATTATTAGCAAAAACTGGTTATAAGGTTTTACTAATAGAAAGATTTAAAGATTTTAGTCGCAATAGTTTTTCTAGTGGTGGAACTCCTTCAGAAACACTAAAGCAATTTAATTTACCTGATAGTGTGGTGGGAAGTTTCTGGAATCGACTTGTGATTGTGACTTCCAACAAGCAAGGTGTCTGGGAGTCTGATACAATTCAAGGAAGTGTTTTAGACTTCTCCAAGCTCCGGCAATTTCTCGCTGATGAGGTGAAGAAAAATGGTGGCGAAGTTTGGTTGGGATGTCGCTACATGAATCACTGGGAAGAAGATGATCAAATTTCAATTACTATTAAAAATAATCTTGTCAACGAAGAGGTAAATGTTACCTCAAAGATTCTAGTTGATGCCACAGGCCCTGCTAGGGCTATTACTTGTCGTAAAGGCAAACCACAACCTGAGTTTTTAACGGGAACTGGGATTGAGTACCTCATAGAAGTTAATAATGAAGCATATAAAAGAAACCTCGGAACTTTAACTTTTTTACTGGGTTATAAATGGATGCCAAAAGGGTATTCCTGGATTTTTCCCATGGAGAATAATCAACTCAAAGTGGGAGCAGGAATACTAAATCAAAGCCATAAATTAGTTACAGATATCCAGCCTTTAAAATATTATATTGACCTTTTAATCAAAGAGTATCTTAAGCCAGATACTTACAAAGTTTTGGATGTACATGGCGAAACACTGCGATATAGTTCTGGCTTACAAGACACATATGCTGAAGGAAGAGTAATAGCGATTGGTGACACGGTTTCAACTGTGAATTTTCTCGGCGGTGAAGGTATCCGTCACGCTATGTTGAGTTCTGAAGTTGCCAGCAGATACATTAATGAATTTCTTGGAGAAGAAAGAAAAGACTTTAGTGGCTATCAGGAAGAAATGCACAAAATTTTTCTGGCAAAATGGGCAATATCGGAAAAACTGGGAATCAAGAAATACATTGAGGATGCTGATACTTTGGTAGATAGGGTCGTTTCCTATCTCAAGCCGATGCAGTTGGAAGATATTGTTGATATTTTGTTTTACTACCGTTTCGAGAAGGTATCTAAAGGTTTTTGGAGTTATGCTTGGAGAAAGTTGAGGTCGAAACTTGGCTTTTTATTAAACTGGATGTCCAGGTTTTCTGTACATAAAGTGGATGATGCAAAGTAGTTGAGCAAAATTCAATAAATAGTGCATTAAACGTAGGTTGGGTTGCGCTGCGCTTAACCCAACGCTGCCAATGAGGTTGGGTTTGGTTACGTCAGTTTAGGAGATGTTTCTGGTGCAACTCTAGCGTCTAAACTTTCACGATTAAGCTTTTTTATGCCAACCATAAATAAGTGTCAACTAAATATGCAAATAAGTGGTATACGAATTTAAAATAACATATATGTGTGGCGTAGCAATATGATAGATGAAAAGATTGTTAAATGTGAGAAAAACATTGTTTGGCTGGTTGAACTAAAGGATTACCCTTGGGTGCGAGAAGATACAGCAGATTATAGACATCTCCAAAAAAGAATGAAATTATGGTGTAAGATTATATGATGCTATTTTTAGCAATTCATTGTTTTGTTATTCTGTCAATGCGTAAGTCCTAATAAATTTTTAACCAAAGAATCAAGATTTTAGTTTCTACAGAATGAAACCCTGATTTTTGGGAATTTTACTTGAAAATTGCTGATATCTATATATGATAAGAGTTTTTAGACCATCTTGCAGGTTTTGACTTCTATATCGGGTCACTACCAAATTGAGGTTTTGCAAAAGTGTATTAGTGTTTGGTTTAAACAACAAAATATAGCTGCTAGTTTGATTTATGGTGTTGATGATGCTGCAATGAGTAAGTCGGAGTCAGGTTGGACGCAAGAAAACCACTACTGCACTTTCTGTTGGGCAAGAAGCCTACTGTGTAAGCGTTGGCGTTCACGTAGCAGTCTGTCTGTAGGTAGTTTACTGTAATTTAAGATAAATAAGATGTACGAACAAATTTCTCACTCACTGTTAAATTCCATACTGGATGATTTAAA
>REBL01000178.1 GCA_007692755.1 Nodularia sp. (in: cyanobacteria)
AATTACCAGAAGGCAAACAAGTAATCGGACATTTACAAATCCGCTACGATGATCCATCTGTGAATAAACAGGACTTAGTTTCGCCGATGGTAGCGATCTATGCAGATGTGGTCAAGCCCTATCGACCTGCACCCAATCCCTCAGTGCAGCAGTCTATTTTGGCATTAGCTAAGTACCGACAAACTCAGTTAGCGGAAACCAAATTGCATCAAGGCGATCGCGCCGGTGCTGCGACAATGTTACAAACTGCTGCTAAAACCGCCTTACAAATAGGAGATCAAGGTGCAGCCACAGTGTTGCAAACTTCCGCTACGCGTCTGCAAGCAGGAGAACAACTTTCAGAAGCAGACCTGAAAAAAACGAGGATGGTATCAAAGACTGTTTTGCAAGATTCTTAGGCATAGGGTGGGCAATCTTGCCTGCCCTTTTAATTTCTGGTGTTTATCATGTCGCTATATAGTTTCTTATAGAAATGAGGTAAAAATTTATTTATATTTATCTATGGGTCTTTATTTTTTAACATATTTCAACCGACAAAACCATATGATTTTATATTATAATAGTGATTGATTTGTCAATAACGTAAATATTATGCAAACTTTCTAGATATAAATAAAACACGACATTAAATGTCAGCACGGTTCAATTGGTTATTTTCTCAGATAAATCTAGCAATATTAGCTGCAATGAAGAGTCTAAAAATTCCCCCAGAATATAAGTTAGGCATCACTTTAATTATCAAAATTGATGAAAATATTTTTAATAAGTTGCTTAATGCCCTCACGGAAATTAATACATTTTTAGATATATATAGTTTGGCATCAGAAATTCATCCAAAAATAGAAGAACTTGCCATTAATGATTTGCAAGAAATTTTAAAAACTATTCGTTCAATTTACTCGTTGAATACTGAAGAAAATCTTCATTACAGTGAAATAATTGAAGGATTTCGTAATGCTATAATCAGAGATAAAGAATTTTCTGGTGTATCCGATGAAGAATTAGCACGATTTGCAGAAAGGTTGAATCATTTAATAGCCGTGGATGGTTCAATTAGTATTTCTTCCAAAGCCATAGGATTACTAAATGCCTATGAGCATATACTGTTAAATTCACGTATAGTTATAGATGTAAGACCTGTATTTAAAACAGACAATAAGCAAGAAATAGCTGGAGCTTTAGTAGTTCACACTCTAAAAATAGAGTACCAAGATGCAAGCGGTTTGAAAGAATTTTATGTAGCATTAGACTCAAATGATTTACAAAAGTTACAAGAACAGTTATCAGAATCGTTAGTACAAGCTGACGCTATAAATTCTCTCCTAAATCAAGCAGGTATTCTTCATTTAGACCCTAATTCTAGCTCAAAATAAGGAAATAAAATGCTAATGAAACATGGTAAAGAGCGTAATCAAAAGCTACTAAGCACTAATTTTTTTGATACATCTATTCAACCTCAAAAACTCACCACTAATATTTGGTTTATTCAAGAAGATAAAATAGTCCAAGACAAAAACTGGTTGACAGAAAAAACCCCAGAAAATCTGGACTTATCTTATGGTTTAAGTGAAATCTCTAGTCACTACACTATAGATAATTTTGTTGCTATACTAAGGTTTTTGCGAAAGCATCAAAACATGATAGAAGTTTTGTTAGAGGCTAATCATGAAATTAGAAAGTATTTTTCATTAGAAAAATTAAGATTAAAGTTATATATTGATCCTGAATCTTCTCAATGGGAATATCTGATTCTTTCTATTTGTGCTAGTCCAGATTCAGTAGATGAAGCCTTGGATAAACTAGATCAATTTGAAAATAACTGGTGGAGTGATGCTTCCTTTGGAGTGGCTACAAATATTTGTATAAATTTAGAATTTGATGAAATTTGATTGGTTAAGTTATCTAGAGGTTGCACAAATTCTTCTTCAGGAAGTAAATAATTCCCGTAATCAGGGCAATAATTTATCGATTAATGAAGCGATGATACGCTCTTCTATTAGTAGAGCGTATTACTCAGTCTTTTGCCTAACTAGAAACTACTTACGAGATACTGAGGGATGTAGTGAGTTAAGAAGTCTCAAACTTGATGTGCATAAATATATCATCGACAACCTTATAAAGAGTAAAAAAATAGAGTTCAGAAATTTAGGAAACGATTTGCGTAGTCTGCGACTATTGCGAAATAAAGTTGACTACGAAGATGAAATACCTTTCCATAGTTTGAATGCTTATGCAAAAACAGCTTTAAAATTAGCTAACAGTATTATCAAAATACTTGATAAAATAAGTCAAGATTAATATCTCTAATGAATACTACTACCATTCATCACATATTCATTATTACGCTCTAAGTTAAGTTTGCGATAAAAATTCAATATATATGAAGAAATATAAATTATCTGTAAGGTATGTTATGCCTTACATTGAAATTGATTAACACAGGTAAAAATTTTAGTATAGAGTCGCTTAACTCACGATTCAGTCCCTAAAAACGTACTTACTATTTTTTTAGAGCTTTCCAAGTCCCACCATAAACATAAAACTGGTTATTTTCACTCACACCCGCCCAACATTCACGACAAACAAAAGTTCAGGTGCTATTTTTTGCAAACTTCACCCTAAACAAAATCGGTGTAGGTTGACTACACCGATTGCACAATTTAACTCTCATAGCACCTGACATTTACCTCACGCCAAAGCTGAAGCTTGGGGTTTAGCAAAAATCATCCGTCCGGCTGTGGTTTGCAAAGCACTGGTAACGACTACCCGCACTTCCCCACCGACATAATTACTACCTTCCTCAACCACAACCATTGTGCCATCGTCTAAATAGCCAACTCCTTGACTGGGTTCTTTGCCTTCCTTGAGAATCTTCAGGTCAAGATTGTCACCAGGTAAATAAGTAGAACGCACAGCATTTACCAAGTCATTGACATTCAAAACAGGCACTTTCTGCACGCTGGCTACTTTCGATAAGTTGTAATCATTAGTCAGCAGCGTACCGTTGATTTCTTGGGCAAAGCGGACTAACTTAGCATCGACTGTGGCAGTATCTTCGTAGTCAACGGGGTTAATCAAGATCCGGTCTGGATAACTTTTTTTAATGCGGGTGAGAATTTCTAATCCCCGCCTTCCCCGTACCCGCTTTTGGTCTTTACTAGCATCGGCTACTTGTTGTAATTCCTGCAAGACAAACTGTGGGACTAAAATTTGTCCTTCCAGAAATCCGGTTTCTAGTAAGGTTTCAATGCGACCATCAATAATGCAACTGGTGTCTAAAACTTTGGTATTAGCAGGTTTTAGCGTTCCTTCCACTACCATTGTCTCGACGGTGTTGGGATTAATGAACCGCAATAAACCCCGCCCGTGGGTATCGGCTAAATTCATCCCGGTGACCGCGAGTAAAATACTACCGACAACGGCCACCAGTGGCTTAATAAAGCCAAAATCTGTGGGGATAGGCAGCAAAAATAATGGGGCCAGCATTAAGTTAGCTAGCAATAGCCCAATTACTAAGCCAATGGCACGAGTTAAAATCATTTCTAGAGGCATTTCTCGGACTTGTGCTTCTAAGCGCCGATATGACGTTTGGAAACTCAGTCCTACAGCACCGCCCAGAATAGCGGCAAAGACGGCTACAACTAAGCGTAAAGCTTCTAAATTTGTTACTGTGTCTAGGGAACCATCGGGTAGTAGTTCAATGCTATAGAACCCTATTCCCGCAGCAGCTAGGATGAATGAGATAATGATAATTGCATCAAGCATAGTTTTGTGGTTTTCCTGCGATTGTGTGATCCTATAAAGTCAAGTATTTTTCATCGGCAAGAGCGATTGATCAATATTGACTTACACTAGGCGTTGAAGCAGGGAATATCTGCAAATATTATAACCAAAGTCTTTTCTTTGAATATTTTTCATGATTTTGTGGTAGAAAGATAAAATTTTGGCAAAAACTATTTATTTTCGTTGTTTGTAATTTTCAGTTAAATTAATTAATTCTTTCTCATAATGAGTCAAAAAGTTAATATTTCGGACATTGCCAGTTCTGCTTATGTCCACATTCCCTTTTGCAGAAGGCGGTGTTTTTATTGTGATTTCCCTGTGTCTGTGGTGGGCGATCGCCTCCGAGGAGAAACATCTGGTACAATCTCTCAATATGTAGAGGTGCTATGCCAAGAAATTGCCATGACGGCGGCATCTGGTGAACCTCTGAAAACGATTTTTTTTGGTGGTGGGACTCCTTCTTTACTATCAATAGAACAGTTACAACGGATATTGGCAACGCTAGAAAAACATTTGGGGATTTTTGCTGGTGCAGAAATTTCTATGGAAGTAGACCCAGGAACCTTTGATTTAGCACATCTATCTGGCTATCGTAGCGTTGGCGTAAATCGGGTAAGTTTGGGTGTACAAGCATTTCAACAGGAATTATTGCAGCTTGCGGGGCGATCGCACTCTGTTGTAGATATTCTCACATCTGTGGACTTAATTCACCAAGTAGAAATAGCCGAATTTAGCTTAGACCTAATCTCAGGTTTGCCGCATCAGTCTTTAGAGCAATGGCAGGATTCTTTAAAGCAGGCAGTAACGGTGATGCCTACTCACATATCTATCTATGACCTTACCATAGAAGCGGGGACGGCTTTTGGTCGTTATTACAAACCAGGAGATCAGCCGTTACCAACGGATGAAACCACAGTCAAAATGTACGAAACGGCACAGCAAGTTTTGACGAGTGCTGGTTATGAACATTACGAAATTTCTAATTATGCTCGTCCTGGGCATCAATGTCAGCATAATCGAGTGTATTGGGAAAACCGCCCTTATTATGCTTTTGGGATGGGTGCGGCGAGTTATATCGAGGGGAAGCGCTTTACTCGTCCGCGTAAAACTCAGGAGTATTACCAGTGGGTGAAAGCCGGCGGTGTGATTGATTGTGAAGTGACTCCACCAAAGGAAGTATTATTAGAAACTTTAATGTTGGGGTTGCGTTTGGCTGAGGGTGTGAGTTTGGCAATGTTAACCCAGAAATTTGGGGAAGAAAAGGTAAAAGAGATTCACCAATGTTTACAACCTTATTTAGATCAGGGTTGGGTGGAAGTTGTTGGGGAAAGGTTGTGTTTATCTGATCCCCAAGGGTTTTTGTTTTCTAATGTGGTTTTGGCTGATTTATTTGAAAAGTTGGGTTAAACCGAACCGCATACCGCGCTAAGGTTCAGATACCCGACTTCTTCAAGAGGGGATCTATATACTGATATGCGGATATTTTTCAATTATTAGATTCTGGAAAAAAATCGGCTGATAAAATTTCTGTTAAGCTGTAACAACAAGTTTCAGGAAATAAAGATAAACCTGTTTCTTTTTCGGCACTGATGCTAGCTAGAGGATAAACTTTGTCTATAATTTCGGTAAGATGAGATTGAAGACTAGGATTTTCTTGCAGCAGTTGTTCTAAACGTAGACGTTGTTCTTTGATGGTTAATTGCCAACTGCGGGAACGGAGATTAGGCTGAAATTGCCATTTAAGTAAGTGCATAATTAATATTTCTAATCTACTGGCTAATTGTCGTTTTTCAGACCGTCCCATATCTTCGATTTCTTCAGCAATTTTTAGCCAATCTAATTGATGTATTTGTCTTTCTCTCAACAGATGCGCTTGCTGTTGTGTCCAAGCATAAAAATCATTTTCATGGCTGGCTGGGTTCATAGTTTTTCACTGAATTTTATGGCGTTTCCTCGTCTGCTTGGGTACAAATATATATATCTGACTTGGGAGGACTTAACTTTTTAGCAATTGTTTATAAATAAGTAGGTCAACCTAATTAAACATAAAATCTTGACGATATAGATCCCCGACTTCTTCAAGGATACATCTGGCGAATAGGGGGTAAGACCCCTCATTTAACGTAATAACAAGGCTTCCGTAGGCGATCGCATGATGATGATTGAGCCTCAAACCCTTTAAATCGTTAGGGTGAGGGGTGACACCCCTGAATAGCCATCTGCATCCTTCAAGAAGTCGGGGATCTATATTGTTTACGTTGGGGATTTTCCAGCACTGTGACATCCTTCTCAGCAAAATCACCCCTTTCTAGGTCTACCTAAACTTCCCGCATCGCCTCAACATCTTTCTCCGCTTTGGGTAGCTGTGCTAATCCTGGCTTATATTCACTAATCCCTATCAGTAGTGCTATTTTCGCCATTTTAGCTGTTTGATGTATTGTTCAAAAAATCCTGTGCTTTTTGGATAGCCAATTCCAATTCTTGTGCATTGCTAACTTCTACGTGGAGTTTTCTCCCGTCAGCCGCTTCCAGATCCAGCTTAAGTCTTTTGTTGCCGAAGCGATCGCTCAGAAATTTAAACAGAGTCTTGATATGCGCTGGGTTAACTTGTGCTTTTAACAACCCCCACACATAGCCGCTTATACTTCTTGTACCCTGGGGTGCATTTTCCTCTGCGACTAAACCTGCATCTTCTACACCATCAACTTTTTTTAACTGGGGGAGCAAATTTTGAACTTTTCTTTGCAAATCTTCATCGTCTAAACCCAGTTCAGTGAGAGAAATCGTCACCTGAACATTATATGTATTTACCATATCAATCGCTTAAATATAATTTATAGTTATTCTAAGAGATTATAGCGGTTATTCGCAGTATATAAGCTTTAGTTAAGTCTCATGCTAGGTTAGGTTGCAATAGTTCTTTTGTTAACCTCTCCCCCACAGCCCCTATCCTGTAAGGTTACGGTGTAAACACAACTCTTAGCGTCACGTACAGCAACCGCCTCGGAATCAATTCCGAGTCTCATAGCGCAAGTCCTCTCAAAGAGGACTCAATAAAAAACTGAGTCTCAGCTGTCGCGCATCTAAATTGTAATTTTTAGAGTCTGAAAGCCTTGCTGTATAATTTCAAGCCTAAAAAATTAAACTCGTCTCAGCTTAGTCCACTTCAGTGGACTTTAGCTATTAGCCAGGAACTTAAGTTCCTGGCGGGCTTGTTGTTAAAAACCTAAGTCAGCTTTTGCTAATTCCGCCGCAGCGAATACTTCTGCATCTGGTTTTTCTTCCCAAGCGGGGTCTCCGATTTCTGCATAGAAAGTTGCGTCATAAGGACGAGTTTTCACAACCACCGGCATGGGGACAGCATGACCTAAAATTAAGGCTTGTTGTTTAGAATCTAATTTGGCTAATACTGACCGCAAACCACCCGCACCTGAGACACCTGTAAAAATAGCATCAATATCTTTATCATCATTGAGCAAAGCGGTGATCCGTGTGCCAATTTGAGACATCACTTCATTATCAATCCCCGATGGACGTTGGTCTACAACTAACAAAGTTACAAAATATTTTCGCAGTTCCCTGGCGATAGTGCCAAAGATTGTACTTTGTACCACTCCTGGGTCTAGAAAACGGTGCGCCTCTTCAATGGTAATCATTAATGGCGTGGGGCGATCGCATGGATTCTTGCTTTGTAAAAATGTATCGGCTTTTTTGACATAATGTGCATGAATCCGTCTGGTGATCATATTAGTCACCAACATATAAGAAAGCATATTAGACTGAGAACCAAATTCGATAACTACGTTCTTCCCAGCTTCCAAAGATTGGACAATTTTACTAATATAATTCTGGGGGCAAACTCCGCGCATATACTTTAAACTATCCATGCGGAGGAGTTTACGCTGTAATCCCATAATCGAACCTTTATGTCCCCGCTTTTCGTCGCAGAACATTTCGATTTCTTCGTTAGTCATATTCAGCAATTGGACAATCCAAGATTTGCCGAATTCGCTATATAAAATATTCGCGTTATCTAAAGCTGCATCGGATAATCCTAAATCTCGACTGCATAATTTAATATCTTCAACTTCCACTTGCTCATAACTCAAATACAGTTCTTGAGCATCACGCACACCCCGACGCTTTGTAGATTCAGGATCAAGGGTGTAGACTTCTACTTTACCAGGAAATAGTTGCTTTAAGCCTTTAACAGTACTAACATTTTTACCTTCGGCGACTGCTTCCCAGCCATATTCCGAGTGCATATCAAATATCAAGTTAACTGCCGCATTTTTGCGAATCACCCCAGCTAAAAGTAAGCGGGTGAGGAAGGATTTCCCAGTCCCAGATTTACCAAATACGCCATTACTGCGTTCAACAAAGCGGTTTAAATCGATACAAACTGGCACATCCATATCTAAGGGTTTACCGATGGAGAAATTTCGCCTTTGGGGGTCATCTTCCCAACCAAATACGCGGCGAAAATCATCAACACTGGCTTCGTAAACTTGGCTAAAGTGACTGGGAATAGTTTTCACCGGTAGTAATTCCATCGTCGTACTAGTTTGAGGCTGAAATGACGCTAAACCAGTTGCTGATGGAACAAAACCGTTAGCCGATTTACCATTACTTAAGGATAAAGATTCATCTGCTTCGGGTGTGAACATCAACATCGGTGAGAGGTTGATAGTTCCATAAGTACCACTACCGGCTAAAACTTCTCGCAAAAAAGTGTCTTCCCAATTGGGGGGACTAGCGATAATGCGATCATTCGCAGTTCCCAATGCTACATCTGTCAGCATACAGAAAAAGCGCGATCGCAGTCCATGCACAACTAAAAATTTACCCACCCGCATATCCTCAACTGAAATATCCGGGTGTAGTCGTACTTCTAATCCCCCAGTCAGAGAACCTTCTATTACCGAACCTAATGGTTGTGCCGAATTCATATCTTAAGTGCTGAGTGCTGAGAGCTTGATCATGAGTCTCTATATTTATGGTTTCTGA
>REBL01000062.1 GCA_007692755.1 Nodularia sp. (in: cyanobacteria)
CCTATAAATCTTTTACCTACTGCTAGGAGGAAACTAGAATAATGCAGTAGAACCGCATAGATTCAATTATCAAGGTTCAGTGCTTTGTCTTTCGACGGCTAGGTTTTTTAAGTGGTTGATTACCTTTCCACTACAATTACTATAGCAGCATACTGGTACACTAATGAATTAAAAGCCGTCGTAGAACGACGGGGCTTTAAACCCAATTTTTCGGTAAAAGTTGCCAAAAAACTTAATTTATCTTAAATTAACGTGAGGGAAGCGTATACCGCCTTCTCCCAGAGAATGCCAGAAATTTGTAGAGTGTGCGTAAGTCCTAAAATAAATAAAGGGCAGAGAGAAAAGTTAAAACAGTTTCCCTCTACCCATTAAAACTAGTACAGCACGGCGTAAATAAACCAACCATTCCAAGTCAATTAAAAGCTTATAGACTAAGTTTTTTGACTTTTGACTTCTGCCCTGCGGTACTAGTCACCTAAATTACTTATGCTTGCGGGTTTGTATCAGGAAGCAGTTGGAAGAACTGATCAATGTCTTCCATAGCTTCTTGGTAGCTACTCAGAGCAAGTTGGGTATTACTCTGTACAGCCGCTTGATCGAGTTTAACCAGATCGTTAAGCAAATCTCGCGTTTTTTGCCGTGCTATGGGTTGGGCAGAAGGTAGGAGGTTGGGAATGATATAAGTCATACTTGACCGAGCTTCTGTCATCGGACCATGTATGAAATTATCAACATCAATCCAATCCTGTTTTTTGATCAGGGTTTTCAATTCGTCTGAGCGATCGCGCACAGCCTGAATTTTCGGAATGTATTCCTGAATTCTCTCTAGTTGAGTAGCTGTGTAAGTGGGAGGTGCAACTGTGACACTGGGGCCACTACAACTGATGAGGAATGTGGCTAATAATACTAAAACCAGAGAAAAAATCGAGCGGTGACGCGCCATAAACTGAACTTAATTTGTTTTGTGTATGCCAATAGACAGTGTAATTTTAGATCGCTGGGGTGACCTATCGTTCTACTTAATCAAGGAGTTTCCTGAAATTTCTGGTTATTGGAGTTAATATTTTGGCTTTCAGGCGTAGTTACTGCGTATTTTTGGAAAAAATTAAGTATAATTACTCAAAATAACCCTGTTCTGTCTCAAAAGACTTGATCCGCAGTTGTTGATCACGTTAATTGTGAGGAAAGCGTAATTTAAAATTTGCTAAATCTGAAAGGGATTGATAAGCACCAAACACCAATATGATAAACTTTCTGGCGGTTTTTCTGTTGTCACATTCCCCCTAGATCGGCAAAATATAGTACAAGTCGGCGTACATAAACAGACCATTCAAAATCAATGAAAAGCCTAGAAAATAAGACTTTTGATTTTTGATTTTTGACTTTTGACTTCCGCTTTGCGGTAATAGGAGTGTTTTTTCGTGAACGCATCTGAACAAGCAACAAACCTTGAACTCGCCAGCAAGATTGCTACGGTAGTGAATTTGTTTAAATTCGAGTTTCCTGATGCTAAATCGGATCTCAAACCGTGGAAGGATGATCCAGAAACCAGGGAGTTAATTGATCCCGATTCTATCGATATCGGCTTTCACTTTCCGGGAATCAGCAAGTCTTGGCGCAGTCGCAGTATTTTGATTCAAATCCGCTTTTATCAAGATCCCATAAATCATTCACGTCGTGCCATTGGTTTAGAAGTCGCTGGATTTGACCATCGCGGTGAGGCTTGGCGACTGTCTACAGTGGAAAACTGGAGTTTTGTGGGTATGGCTGAACCTTCGCCACAAGTCGCGGACAAACTCAAGCAGATTTGTCGGCACATTTTAGAAGTGTTTAATCAAGGAAGTGATTGAGAAATAATCAACGTTACTGGTCATTTAGTGACCATTCCAGTCGTTGCTTCAAGTCGTTACAATGGTTAGGCGGTAAAACCTGATCATGCTGAAGTCTTCCTACTATAATCCCTGGTGCAATGCCTATTTTAGTAGCAAACTGCTCTATATTTGCTTTACTCAGTGGTTGGACTGTTGCCAGGAATTGCTTTAACTCAGCAGGTGGAATCAGTATATCCTCAGAAAATTTGTTTGCTTGTTTTTCTTTGTCTTGATCTTCAATAGATTGAATACCTGTTCCTTCTAGGAAAATATCCCGCTTACCATGCAGCAAAATATGACCAGCTTCATGGAAGAAGGCAAACCACAGATTGTCATTAGTTTTGTAGCGCAGGCTGATTTGAATTATTGCCTTGTCAGGATTTAACCAATGAGTTGCACCACTGGTTCGCGTTTTGGGAAGTTGCGGGACAAAAACCAAAGCCACGCCAGAGTCTGAACATAAACGCACCATTTCCGGCTGGAAAATTTCCGGTGTTTTTAAAGTCAAATGGCGAATTTTTTGCAGCGCCTTCCTAAACTTGTGGGCATTATAGGGAGCGCAAGCAATCTCACCTGCTTCAATTTCTCCCCGACGCAACCAAGCGACAACATCACCAAAATCACTTGAAAAGGTTTGAGATTTCCGAAAGTATACAAGATTTTTACTCCATATCTCCTCCCATTGTTCAGGGGAGGCGACGGCGAAAAAATTTAGTAATTCCCGCAATTGCTCAACTTTATCGCTATAGCGCTGAATCCAACCATGCTTAATCATGGCTGTAATCGGAATTCGTTTTATCCAGGCTAATTGTTTTTCTAAGCGCTCGTTCTCTTCCAGTCGTGCTAAAAATTCTCGGTATTGTTGTTCGCGGTTATTCCAAAAACTAGCTGAAATATTTAATACTCTTTCTAGCTGTAATGCTGTTTCTGGGGTAATTGCGGTTTTACCATTGATGATTTCGTTAATTGTTTTTTTAGGTCTTCCAGTCCGTTCAGCCAGCTCTGCTTGGGTCATTTGCCGTTCCTCAATGACTTCCAGAAGAGTTTCCCCTGGAGGAGAAATGTAATCGGGTGTGTACTGATTTTGAATCGTATTAATCATGAGTATCCTCCACGCCGAGTATTCTAATGGCAGTTACTTTATTCCAGTCGATACCTCCATCTGGTTTGGTAGGAATTGGTTCATTTGCTGGCTCAAATATCAGCCGATATGGATGATCCAAATCAAGGGATAATTGACCTGCACGGTCATAAAGCAATTCATGGCAGCGTCCAGGAAGATTTCGCATATCCTCAAGTAAGTTGGCAGCACGTAAATCATCGAGTCTTCTCCGAATGCGTTTTGCTCTATCTACACCTTGATTTTTTTCTAGAAATCTCTGGTTATTAAACTCTTTTTCAAGTTTTTTGTTTTTGAACACAACATCCATTGTACCAAAGATTCTATTAATATTGTTAACGTATAAGGTTAACAATATTTTATTGATTTGAGCAAAAATGGTAGAAATTATCCATAAATAGGGGTGAAACTATTATTGTTTGAGAATAGCTAAAAATAGCTCACAACTATTTTGATAGGTGCAGTTGTTAACCTATTATTCATTCTCCGTCTTGCAGCTACCATCGGCACAATACCCTGATTGATAGGTACTCCCACGCTTGCCAAACAGAGTATAGCGGTTATCGCGGATTTGTTCATAGAAGCGATCGCCTACCCATTTCATTCCAGGTAACGCCCGATAAGCTTCCACAAATACACTTCCCATCGGCAATAATCGCCCAATCTCCTCAGCCGCATCACTACCTTGCCAACGTCGTTCGGGTGTATTAGCATCAATTAAAATCATCCCCTGTTCGCAAGCTTGGGGTGTAACTCCCCACTGTCCTAGCGTTTCTTCATCTTGCATGGGGGCGTAGTGAAACAGCTTTCCTTGGTCTAGGTTTTCCAGTAACTGGACTAAGGTGACGCAGAGATTGCAATTTCCGTCGTAGATAACGTAGTAATTCATGAAAATAATATTTATTTCTTTGGGTATAGTTTAAAATTTACAATGTCCTGACAAAGAGAGTCAAATTTAACTGGCTGGCGGCGATAATTTTTATGCAATAGAATAATTGGCGATCGCCTGTCTGAGTCATGATTTTACCGCCATCGAGAGCCATTCTATTTGAGTGATTTAATTGAGAATTTTTAGTTGACAGAAAGTTGATAAATCAAGAGAATAATTTATTCAGACATTAAGGTCATCTGCCTAGAGAGAGTTACAAAAACTTAGCCACTACCTGTAGAGTGTTTGTGTCGCTCCAATTAAAGTAGAATCTTGACTAATAACAACACACTTACATCTCGTCTGTACCCTACCCGCATTGATATTCCTGCGGAAGCGCGAGTACAAATTGTAGTAATTCTGAATCAAACCTTAGCAGCTACTTCGGATTTAAAAACCCAAGCAAAGCAAGCCCACTGGAACGTTAAGGGTAATGACTTCTTTCAGCTGCACGAATTATTTGATGAGCTGGCCGGGGAATTAGAACAGTATGTTGATATGGTCGCTGAACGTGTCACCGCTTTAGGTGGTTATGCTTTAGGAACAGCAAGGGCTGCGGCTAGTAATTCCATTTTGCCAGAATATCCCTTCGATATTTTAGAAGGTAAAGATCATGTAGCAGCTTTAGCAGATCGTTTTGCAGCCTATGGCAAACATATCAGAGATGCGATCGCTAAAACCGATAGCTTAGGTGATGCTGACACCGCCGACCTCTACACCGAAATTTCCCGCACCATTGACAAACGACTTTGGTTCTTAGATGCTCATCTACAAGTAGCAGAAATCAAAGGTGAGAATGGTAAAGCTGGTAATACTCAAAAGACCGCTGTACTCAGATAAGTATTCCTTGTAAAATCTAGGCGCAAATTTCCGAATTTAATTGATTCGTGAACAAGCCCAAACTTCAAAACTCCAGTTCATCACAGAAACTGGGGTTTTTGGCTATTCTGGATAACAGTTATCAAGTTCGCATGAATACCGATAATAAAATGTATTTGTGTAGGTTAGGTTGAAGTTTTGGGAAACCCAACGCTGTCTATGATGTTGAATTTCGCGTTGCTCAACCCAACCTACTTTAATTATAAGTGCTTAACCAAACATGATATGAGTAGTTTCTTTTTGGTAACTATCTTACTTTTAAGTACGTACTTTTCATTTCGGAGGTATGTATTTTATGATTTAAACAAGTAAAAAATTATTTTAATAAAATCCTAAATCTTCTGAAGCGAGGTAAGATTATGTCTCAAAATACAATTAACTATCTCATACATGATAGAAATTCCCGTGGTCATGCTCAGTTTGGCTGGCTCGATAGTCATCATACATTTTCCTTTGGGAGTTTTTATGATCGCGATCGCATGGGGTTTCGCACTCTACGGGTAATCAACGATGACCGCATCGCCCCTGGGGCTGGATTTCCGCGCCACAGTCACCGCGATATGGAAATTCTCACCTATGTCCTATCAGGTGCAGTTGAGCATAAAGACAGTTTGGGTACTGGTTCCATAATTCGCCCTGGTGATGCACAGATAATGAGTGCAGGAACTGGAATCGCTCACAGCGAATTTAATCCTTCGCAAACTGAACCACTGCACTTGCTGCAAATTTGGATTTTACCAGACAAGCAAGGAATAGCACCCAGGTATGAACAAAAATCATTTCCTTTAGAAGAAAAGCGCGGTCAACTACGCTTAATTGCTGCTAAAGATGGGCGTGATGGTGCGGTAACAATTCACCAAGATGTTGATTTATATGCGTCTATTTTAGAGGCTGGTGATGTTGTGAATTATCACGTTAAACCTGCTCGTTATGCTTGGTTACAAATAGCTCAAGGTGTAGCAACTTTGAATGGAGAAGAACTCAGAGCCGGTGATGGTGTGCAAATTAGTGGGGAAGAAAAACTGCAAATCAGTACCGAAATAAGCACAGAGTTTTTACTTTTTGATTTGGGTTAATCAGGATTCAATACTGCTCGGTTAAGCAAATTCGTGAGATGAAAAACGTTGTAGAGACGTTCTATAGAACGTCTCTACATTCTTTATGGAAGATGTTTATTGAAAATCTGGTGCAATGCGTTATTTACTGGCTACATGAGGAATATTGCGCTACAAGGCGGAAAACTGCATACTGAAGATGTATCAAGCATAAACCCTCATCGCTAGTAAAATTCTGAGCGCCGGAATTTAAATAATGGTAAAAATTAAGCAGACTTGGCAAAGTGTAATTCCTGGACTCTGGCAAAAATTAGGAAAGCATGGAGATACAGTAGAGTTTGGAGCAGACGCTACTAAAACTAGCTTGGAATTTGCGATCGCACTGGGTATACTCACAAATCCATCAGGACCAGTAGTATTAGCCGGATTGTCTTGTATCGGTCTGGCTCGCAAAGGATTAGACCTGCTACGCGAAAAAAGCAACCAGGAATTCAACCTAGAACAATGGGTAGCAGTTGCTTTTCCTCTGGCTTATATACAAAGCTTTGATGCTTTAGTTCAAAGAAATAGCTGGTTACAACAAAAAATAGATGCTGAAAAATCAGAGCAAGAAGCCAAGCAGCAAATTAACCAGTTAGAAGAATTTGAATTAGATGAAAATTTGGCTGATGAAGCATTAAAAAACTTCTCAGAATCTAGGTTAGGTCACGCTTTAAATCATGAATTATCTAATTATTTAGAAAAAGCTGGAATTAACAAGACAATTACACCCATCATAACAGGGTGGGTTGCCTGGGAGACTTACCGGAATGTGGAATCACTTTTCTCATACGAGCGAGAAGAGAATGTACGTCAAGTATTAAATCTGAATATAACGGCGGCAAAGGAAATCAGAGCTAATCATAAATACGCCGATATTGAATCATATTTACAAGAATATATATCACCAAATCCTAGTGATCCAATTTTACGTGACCGATGGAAAGTAATAGATGAAGAGTTTACATTTCCTGACATTTACGTGTCTTTAGAAGCCCATTTGTTGGATAGTAATGGGAAACTTCAAGAAAAGATAGACGCTGTTAATTTAGACACTTGGGCAAAAGATTATTTAACAAACCCAGATCAAAATCGCCAAGTCATGTTTATTCAAGCAGGGCCAGGGCGAGGAAAGAGTGTATTTTGTAGAACGTTCGCTAATTGGGTCAGAGAACATCTTCACCCTATTTGGACACCGATATTAATTCGACTGAGAGATATAGATACTTTTGAGGCTAATATTGAAAATACTCTCCGCGCTGCTGTTAGGCAGAATTTTTCTACCAGTGATAGTTGGTTGAATGACCGCAATACACGATTTTTGTTTCTACTAGATGGTTTTGACGAATTACGTTTTGAAGGAAGAACTGCTAAAGGTGTTGAAGATTTTCTCCAGCAAGTAGGAAATTATCAAGACAAACCAGGATGCAAACATCGATTTTTAGTCACTGGTAGAGAATCGGCTTTACAAGGGCTGGAAAATCGTGTACCTACCAATTTAAAAAGGGTAGAAATTGCTTTAATGAATGATAAGCTCCAAGAACAATGGTTAGAAAAGTGGGGTAAATTAGTTGGACAAGATAAAGCAGAAGTATTTCAAGATTTTTTAACAGCAGATAGTTGTCCGAAGCGTGTAAAAGAGTTAGCGCGTGAGCCGTTGTTATTGTATTTATTAGCAGCCATGCACCGGGATGATAAGTTAAATACTGAAATGTTCAAAGATAGTAGCGGCGCTCAAGCTAAGATACTGATTTATCAAACTACGATGGACTGGGTACTCACGAAACAGCGTCCGCAAGAACTTAACGATACAATTACTGAATTTGAGACAGAAGATTTGCGATTGATTTTGATTGAAGCTGGATTGTGTGTTACCCAATCTGGTAGAGAATGGACTTCAATTAAAACAATTGAAGAACGCCTGAAAAATGATAAATCAGTAAAAGATATGTTGGAAAAAGCCCAACAAAATTTAGGGGAAAATCCTTTAAGAAATGCGTTAGCAGCATTTTATTTAAGACCAGCAAAAGCTTCTGATTCAACCGAGGGTGCTGTAGAGTTTATTCATAAGAGCTTTGGCGAATTTTTGTGCGCTCAAAAATTCAAAGAAAGTTTGCAAAAGTGGGTAGATTTATACCCTCGAAATAAACGTGATAAATTTCTCATTGATGATGACCGGCTATCCAAAGAAATATATGACTTACTAAGTTATGGTGGCTTGACATCAGAGATTGTAGAATATTTAATGACTCTGCTAGAATCTGAAGGGGAATTTCCATACATAAAATTATTTGAACGTTTGGAAGATTTCTATCTTCATTGGTGTCAAGGGAAATTTATTAGTGGACACCCGAACAATCTGCCTCTAAATAAAATGCAAACATTCAAGGCACAAAATATATCGCTTGATTTGAGAGAAGTAGATATTTATGCTGGGCTGAATGTGATAATTTTACTTTTAGAAATACATCGATATGCTCAAACTAAAGATGAATTAAGAGGTCAGATTGTTTTTTATCCATGTGGTAGAGAAGACTGTGATAATTTTGATGGTCAGCGATTACTTCGGATTATTAATTACAGCAACAGTGTTACTATAGATACTTTCTCAACAACTATTGGCGCTAACCTTTCACGCGCTGACCTCGAAGGTGCTGACCTCGTTGGCGCTGACCTCGAAGGTGCTGACCTCGAAGGTGCTAACCTCATTCGCGCTAACCTCATTCGCGCTAACCTCGTTGAGGCTAACCTCATTCGCGCTATCCTCGTTGGCGCTAAACTCGAAGGCGCTAACCTTTTTGACGCTAACCTCGAAGGCGCTATCCTCTTTGACGCTAACCTCGAAGGCGCTAACCTCGAAGGCGCTAACCTCGAAGGC
>REBL01000181.1 GCA_007692755.1 Nodularia sp. (in: cyanobacteria)
CCTTGGGCAAATTATGAGTTTGCTGCCTCAACCGCTCGGCCAACCCTGGTCGAATTTCCATTGTAGCGTAATTTTACCGCTTGTGTGGAATCCACAACATCTTATCAGATATTTATAATTATCTCCAAAAATAAAATATGCGTTATCTGAAACCTTTGTAGAGACGTTCCAGAGAATGTCTTTACTCGCAGATGTCTAATTTGAATACAATGCTGTGACGCTTTTTGTCCTGCTTTGGCTGACCACACCTAAAATGTAAATATATTTCCAGTATTTTGAAGTGGGGGCTGCACGCAACATTTTTTTGTTCAATAAGCTTAGAATAGGCTAGAATTTTTCCGCAATAGCTTGTCAGCGATGAAAATAAATTCCACTGTACTTCTAACTTTAACGTTGTTAATTCTGATGCTGGGTGCAGGTTCGGTGAGTGCATTTTTAGGTTTTGAGATGGGGAGTTTAGCCCTCAAAGGTGTGACGACACCAGATGGCCGCCCTACCACTAAATTTCCTGGCAGTAAGGCCAATAACTCTCAAGAGTTAGGGGTGGCACTATTGAAAGAAGATGAGATCCTGAAAATTGTCAAGGCTAGAATCGAAGGTAAGACTAAGGCTGGTAAATCAGAAAAGTTAGAGGAAAATGACGAAGGAACAAGAAGCAGTAGGCAAAAGCCCAAGGAACAACCCCCAGCAGTGGTTGCAGAAAAACTTCAACCAGGATTTCCTGTTTCGGCTGAGAGTGAGGGTGTAACTTTTGCTGTGCAGTCTGTTCGTTACTCTGGCGGTGATTTACTCATGAGAGTGAATATGCAGAATAAAGGTTCTGATTCTGTGCGCTTCTTGTATAGTTTTTTGGATGTTAGTGACGAAAAAGGACGAACACTGAGTGCTAGCACAGAAGGTTTACCAGCAGAATTATCTCCGGATAGCCCAGAGGTTTCAGGTACGGTGATTATTCCTACGGCTTTATTAGATGATGTGAATAAGATATCTCTGTCTCTCACAGACTATCCTGCTCAAAGACTGAAGCTAGAGGTGTTAAATGTTCCTGTAGAAAGGTAAATGGGGTTTGGGGACTGGGGAAGAAGAGTCTTCTGGCTACCCAATACCTAGTAATTAATCCCAAAATGGGGGCGTGATTTTTACACGAGCTTTGGCGGTGAGTGGTTTTTATAGCTTATTTTGGACGGATGTAGGGCTGAGATTGTTATCAGTGCTATTGCTGATTGCTATCAATGCTTTTTTTGTAACGGCAGAGTTTTCAATGGTGACAGTCAGGCGATCGCGTATTCATCAGTTGGTTGAGGCTGGTGATATTCCCGCGATCGCTGTTCAAGGACTACAACGTAGTATTGAAAGATTATTATCTACAACTCAATTAGGCATTACCCTTTCTAGTTTGGCATTAGGATGGATTGGTGAAAGTTCAATTGTCGGACTGGTGAAGTCATGGCTAAAATCCTGGCCTTTACCCTTAGATATGAGTAATGTGATTGCTCATTCTCTATCAATTCCCATTGCTTTCTTTTTGATAGCCTATCTACAAATTGTTTTAGGTGAATTATGTCCTAAATCATTAGCTTTGTTGTACTCCGAGGATTTGGCGAGATTTCTGGGGCCTTCCATTAAGGCGATTGTCCGTTTTTTTAATCCCTTCATCTGGATTCTCAACCAATCAACCCGGTTTTTGTTGCGGCTATTTGGCATTGAATACACTGGTCAAAGTTGGCGATCGCCTGTGACTCCAGAGGAATTGCAACTGATCATCTCCACAGAACGAGAATCTACTGGTTTACAGCTTTCAGAGCGAGAATTGCTGAATAATGTCTTTGAGTTCGGGGATGTGATAGCCCAAGAAGTCATGACTCCCCGCACTAGCATTGCCGCCTTGTCAAAAGATGCCACTTTCCAGACCTTACTTGAGGAAATGATTTCTACTGGTCACTCGCGCTATCCCATCATTGGAGACTCTTTAGACGACATTCTCGGCATAGTTTATTTTAAAGATTTGGCACAACCTTTAGCCGTGGGGAAATTGACCCCAGAAGCCAATATTCAGCCTTGGATGCGTCAAGCTCGCTTTGTACCAGAACAAACGCCCTTGAGTGAACTATTACCGATGATGCAGCAAGAAAAGCCCGCCATGGTGATAGTTGTAAATGAATTTGGCGGTACTGTGGGATTAGTGACCATCCAAGATGTAATTGCCGAAATTATTGGGAACGCAGGCGAACCTGACAACATCGACGACTTGCTGGTGGAAATGTTAGACAACCAAACATTTTTAGTCCAAGCCCAAATTAACCTCGAAGACCTCAACGAAGTTTTACATCTCAACTTACCCCTCACAAAGGAATACCAGACTCTGGGGGGTTTTGTGCTGTATCAACTCCAGAAAATACCCGTCAAAGATGAAGTATTTTACTATGAAAATCTTGAATTTACCGTAGTGTCAGCCGTTGGTCCACGCCTGCATGAAATTCAAGTGCGTCGCTTAGAAGCAAAATAATGGTCATTGGTCATTGGTCATTAGTCATTGGTCATTGGTCATTGGTCATTGGTCATTGGTCATTAGTCATTGGTTATTGGTCATTAGTCATTGGTTATTAGGACGACGTTACTATCTTTTCCCCCTGCTCCCTGCTCCCTGCTCCCCTGCCTCTTCTGCTCCCTATTCCCTATATGGCAATGGGTCTTTTAAACCCAATTCAGCAAAAGCTGCTAGCCTTAAACGACAAGAATCACAAACACCACAAGCGACATCGCTACCTGCATAGCAAGACCAAGTTAGATCCCAAGGAACTCCCAATTGGTTGCCCAGTTGGATGATTTCGGTTTTTTTCAAATCAATCAGAGGCGCAACAATGTTGATCGGGTTGCCCTCACGTCCTTGTTTGGTTCCTAGCTGAAAAACTTTCTGCATCGCCTGGATATAGTCGGGACGGCAATCAGGATATCCAGAGTAATCTAGGGCGTTAACACCAATGTAGACCCGTTCAGCTGCGATCGCTTCCCCATAGCCGAGGGCAAAGCTTAAAAATATCGTATTCCGTGCAGGTACGTAGGTGACTGGAATATTTTGAGACATTTGTTCAAGCGATCGCTCTTCGGGTAAATTAATTTTGTCGTCTGTCAGTGCCGAACCGCCCCATTGCCGTAAGTCAAAGTTAACCACCTGATGTTTAACTACCCCGGCTTTTTTGGCGACGAGGAACGCTGAGTGTAACTCTCGCCGATGTCGCTGCTGGTAATCGAAAGAAATCGGGTAACATTCATAACCATCAGCTTTGGCTTGATACAAAACTGTGGAAGAGTCTAATCCTCCAGACAATAGAATTACAGCTTTCATAGAAATACCTAGTATGCATGAAACTCAGTCACTTGAGGACTGAGAGGGAAGCAACACTTCGACTTAACTCAGTCACCACACCAGCAGTTTTAACCGCAGTGATGATGAGTCCTGTGCAGCGTCGAATTAATCTCGATTTCAACTTTGGGATTTCCCATCGTCAAATCACACTTCAACAAAATACCAGAAACAATGCTACAGTCCTCCTAAACCTATTTTGGTAATGGCAGTTTTTACTGTGTTTACCATAGCCAATCAAAACTGCCTATACCAGCCCTAGAAAACAGGTAGAAGGTTCAATATGTAGAAATTACAGATAATTATGCAAAAATTGTTTGAGTGTTTCAGCGGTGGCGATCGCGTGAAACATACCAGATCACCATCACCATGCAATGTTTTCAAATTTCTGTATTGTTGATAACAAAACAATATGATTTTTGCATGGGGGCAAATTAAATATTGATCCCAGTCATTAATTGCCCAACGGGGTTTTTATGAGTTATTACTTACGTCTTCATTGGTTTATAAAGTCAACAAAAAGACATAATATATTTTATGTGAAGCACAAAACATGGAGCAATTTATAACTGAATACCCAAAAAAAAGCCAAGTTTGGGGAACTGATTACAAACTTTGAAATTCTTCATAAATGTAACCTCTATGTTACCATCTGGATGGTTTTCGACAGAGCATAACTGGCTTTCAAGTATAAATACCAACAGCCGTAGCGTCTCTAAATTTGGTGGTTGAGGAGAGAATAATAGTGCAAAATAGCATGTCATTGGCAGAACCAAATTCATATACACAGCGCAATCAACCAAAACCAATTCGCATAGGCGTAATTGGGGTAGGTAACATGGGACAACATCACGCTCGCATACTGAGTTCAATGAAAGATGTTGAACTGGTAGGTGTTTCAGATATTAATGTTGAGCGAGGCTTAGAAACAGCGAGTAAATACAAGGGACATTTTTTTGAGGATTACTGTGACCTGCTACCCCATGTGGAAGCAGTTTGTGTTGCTGTCCCCACCCGGATGCATTACGCAGTCGGCATCAACTGTCTTTTGGCCGGAATTCATGTTTTGATTGAAAAGCCAATTGCTGCCAGCATTTCTGAGGCAGAATCACTAGTCAATGCTGCGGCTGATTCTCAGTGCATTCTGCAAGTGGGACATATTGAGCGTTTCAATCCAGCATTTAAAGAACTGAGTAAAGTTCTGAAAACAGAAGAGTTGCTGGCTTTAGAAGCTCATCGCATGAGTCCTTACTCAGACCGGGCGAATGATGTTTCGGTAGTCCTAGATTTAATGATTCACGACATTGACTTGCTATTGGAACTAGCTGCTTCTCCAGTAGTCAAGTTAACGGCTAGCGGTACTCGTTCTTTGGATTCTGGTTATTTGGATTACGTGACAGCCACCCTGGGCTTTGCCAATGGTATTGTGGCGACTTTAACTGCAAGCAAAGTCACTCACCGAAAAATCCGCCGCATTGTGGCGCACTGCAAAAACTCATTTACAGAAGCAGATTTTCTCAAAAATGAAATTTTAATTCACCGACAAACAAATAACAATACCCTGAACGACCATCGGCAAGTACTTTATAGGCAAGATGGTTTGATAGAGAAAGTTTACACCACTAATATCCAACCCTTGAGTGCAGAATTGGAGCATTTTGTCAATTGTGTACACGGTGGTAATCAACCTTCGGTAGGTGGTGAACAAGCTCTGAAAGCTCTCAGATTGGCAAGTTTAATTGAGCAAATGGCTTTGGAAGATCGAGTGTTGAATCCATTAGACTGGCAATCTGAACTAAGAGTGCAGTCATTAACCCCAATCGTTTAAAACAGGAATGGGGCATTAGGCATTGGAAATCAAATTCTTCTGTTGTTTGTTTGCCCCTATTCCTTATTTTCGGTAAACAATTAAAGGCTTGTCGTGTAAATACCTGATGGGCAGGGCTTGACAAATAAGGGCTGTAGCCCTAACTAAAAAATGAATTTCAATTATTTTACTTACTTATTTTTTCTATGGGGGACTTTTGGTTTGTGTGGGTGGGTTTTGTCCAGAGCCGTTTTAATTGGTCGTCTCATAGCGAGAGTTTTTTGGCTGGTTACTCAAACCACCACACAAAAGCACTAGAGAAATATGCGGCTTTTAGTTGAAATTAGGGGTTACATCTGGTCAAAATTCGCTTAAACTGTGCCAAATAATCTTGAATTCGCGTTAGCGTAGCCCACCGTTGGCGTAGCATTCGCACCAAAAGCGATCGCGTCAACTAAACATTTGGCGTATTTCTAGCTACACTTGACGGAGCCTAGAATTTTTGGTGTCTGGAATGTTTGTAAGATGGGCATGATAAATTTTTAAAGTTAAGTTAACAAAGGATTAGGAGCTTTCATGACAGACCAACCTTCCGCAGCTACCCCAATGAATGCCGCTGCCATACCTCTAAATAGGGTGTCAGCGTCTACCCCGATGAATGCTAATCCTGCCCCCAATAGACCAAATATTGGTAGCAAAACCATTCTCAGTGTTGATTTAGGCAGAACTTCTACCAAAACTTGTATCAGCCGCGAAGCAGCTAGTGTAGTGTTCGTACCTGCCAACGTCAAAAAAATGTCCATAGAACAAGTTAGGGGCGGCGTTTTTGAAGCCAGAGCCACTGACCCACTCATGGATTTATGGCTGGAGTATCAAGGCAATGGATATGCTGTTGGTCAGCTAGCCGCTGACTTTGGGGCGAATTTAGGAGTGGGCCAATCTAAAGTAGAGGATGCACTCATCAAAGTTTTGGCAAGTGCTGGCTACTTCAAACTTAAAGATGAAATCTCAGTCATCATGGGTCTTCCTTTCCTCTCTTTAGAACAATTTGAGAAGGAAAAATCTCAGTTGACCAGCCAAGTAACTGGGCCTCATGTTTTGAACTTCCGAGGCGAATCTGTTTCGTTGAACATTACCAAAGTTTGGGTGATGCCAGAAGGTTACGGCAGCCTTCTCTGGTCGGAAGCTCAACCTAAAACAGGTGCTAGAGTCCCCGATTTCACGAAAATATCCGTGGCAGTCGTTGATATCGGACATCAAACCATCGATCTTTTGATGGTAGATAACTTCCGTTTTGCCCGTGGTGCTTCTCAAAGTGAAGACTTCGGAATGAACAAGTTCTATGAAATGGTAGCAGCTGAAATAGACGGAGCTGATAGCCAATCCTTAGCGCTAATTTCTGCGGTGAACAAACCCAAAGGTGAACGCTTTTATCGTCCTAAAGGTGCAAGCAAGCCCACCAACCTTGATGATTTTCTCCCCAACCTCATAGAAATGTTTTCTCGAGACATTTGTAGTCGTGTGTTAGCTTGGTTGCCAGAGCGGGTTACCGATGTAATTATCACTGGAGGCGGTGGTGAGTTCTTCTGGGAAGACGTTCAACGTTTACTCAAAGAAGCCCAAATTAATGCCCATTTATCTGCACCTTCCCGCCAAGCTAACGCCTTGGGGCAGTATATTTATGGAGAGGCGCAATTGTCCGCCGTTCGAGCTGCTAGGGCTTAAAACTGATGTTCCAATGGTCAAAAAAGGTAGTTAAATCGGTCACGTTCAACCCAGAAGTTGCTGATGAAAGCTTGTTAGAAGTTGTGGAAAACCATTTGGATCAACGACCTGACAAAACTTTTAGCGATATCTGTAAAGAAGCCCTATGGCAATCTTTATGTGTACCAGAAACTGTAAAACCTAGTCCAACAACAGCAGCAACAGACTCGGTTGAAAAAAAAATCGATGAGTTGCAACGTCAAGTGGCTGACCTAGAGGAACGTTTGTTTGCTAAGGAATCTCATCGTTTGGAGTCGATAGAAGGCCATCTTTTGCAACTTACGCAACAAATGGCGAATTTGGCAATTATGGTCACTGAGCATCCAGTTATTCAGTCTTCAACTCCATCAGTAACAGAAGTAGCCACTACTACTTATGCTGATGACCCTCCTGAAGAGGTTGATCCCGTCATCAGTCGCTTAAGTCAGTTTCTTGATGATTTCTAAGAAAGAATTAGGTTTGTGAGCATTTTTCGCTCCTTTAAGCAATCCTTAATAGTAAACACTATTAAGGATTATTAATATTTTTGAAAATTCAAATTTCACTCAATAAACGAACCAAACGAACCGCACCAGACACAGAGGACACAGAGTCATGAGAGTTTGAGAGGTTTCTTGCGTTAGGTGGTTGAGTGCTTTTTTTATTTGGAAGTCTTTTGACTACTACTATATAGCTTTATATTAAGAAGTGTTAAGAAATTCTTATTAAAGAATATTGCAATACATTGATTTAATTGTTAACGTGTGTATTGGTAACGATGCTGGTGAACGCTCTGAATTTAGGAGAGATAAAACCTATGAGCTATGTCCATTCAGCCCATTGTGTGCAGTGTTGATTTTTGATCGGGAAAACAAGGCTGAAATGCCTTTAGTAAACAATGCAGATTATTCCAGGAATATTTCGTTACCAAAGGCTTATTTATAGAGAGGAGGGGCGTTAGCAGATGCGATAAATCGCGTCTCTACAAAACCCAATTGATTCCGAGGTTTGAGTCATCAACACTGTCCTCACATATCTGACTACAGCTATATCTTTTAATTTCAATAACGACTGATTAATTGTCTTACCTTGTGCAAGCCAGCGAGTCGCTTTGATTGTATCTGTCGGCAATCACTAAGAGTAGGGTAAGACCACAATTTTGGAGGTTAAAACCGATGAATATTCAAGGTAAAGTTGCTCTGATTACTGGGGCTTCTCGTGGTATTGGTAAAGCGATCGCACTCGCACTAGCACAACGAGGGATCAAGCGGTTGATTTTGGTAGCACGCGATCGCCAAAAATTAACCGCAGTGGCTGACCAAATTCAGGAAATGGGCGTAGAAACCACAATCTTGTCCATTGATTTAACTAAAACCATTGAAGTAAATATTGCCGTAGCCCAATTGTGGCGCAACTATGGACCAATTCATCTGCTGGTTAACTGTGCAGGTGTCGCCTATCAAACTTCCTTTTTGCAAACTAAACTACCCCAAGTGCAAGAAGAACTCTCAGTCAACTTATTGGGAATGTACAACCTCACCAGCCTCATAGCCAGACGCATGGTGAGTCAAAAGCAAGGAACTATCGTCAATGTCTCCAGTTTGATGGGGAAAGTAGCCGCGCCGACAATGGCGACTTACTCAGCTACCAAATTTGCCATCATCGGCTTTACTCAAGCCTTGCGGCGCGAACTCGCCGAACACAACATCCGGGTAATTGCCTTATTACCCACTCTCACAGACACAGATATGGCGCGTGACTTAAAACTATTTCGCTGGGTGATCCCCATGAACCCCGAACAAGTCGCGGAGGTACTCGTCTCTGGATTGCAAAAAGATGCACCAGAAATTCTAGTAGGTTGGCAAAGTCATTTAGCCGTATGGTGTCAACGTCTAGCCCCTTGGCTGTTAGAGATGATTTTACAAATCGCCACTCCGCCCACCTTGGTAAAACCACAGCGTCCCGTCAGACGCAGTTTTATGAGAAGAATTTACCGCTTTAGTGATTTATTGTGGTCAAGAACCTAAATTTTCTCTCTTTCTAAGATTCGATAATTTTATCCTGCGGTCAATCCCTTTAACTTTTCAGATAAAAACGGTAATAACCCACCAGGTAGAACACATTGACCGCAACTAGCATTCCCTTACCCCAGTGCGTTAACGTAGAGCTAAATAGAAAAACTGTAGCTCCAATAACCAATATAAATTCCACCAAAGCTGCGATAGCACCATAATGATGACGATCCCAATAAGAAACGGGACTGATAAAACGGTAATTATTCAAAGGGAAAAAGTGCCGATGCGCGTCGTTGTTGTGGACTGGGAAATCTAATAAAGAATGTAGCACCATACTAATAAAGCCAATCTCTATTAATTGCCAATTCCAGAAATGGGCAATCAACAATCCCAGCACAGCCAAGGGGACTGAATGAAACGTACTCACAATACCTTGCCAAAAAGGTTGATAATAAACCTCTGACCAAATCTGCTTTTCTGGTAGACGGTAAACAAACTTCATCAGCAAGTAGAACACAAAGATGGGAACATCTGGTAAGACCGCACCGATGAGAATCGCCGGACTTGCTTGATCTCGTAGTTGTTGATTGAAAATGACCAGATTGAGAATTGCATGGCTGGGAGTATTCATGGGATCGGTGCGAGTTAGAATAGATTGAACGTATTTCGGAGCAAGCATAAATGCTGACATCACCTACCACGCTTCCTACTTTGCCCGAAATCATCGACGACTTACCAAATATTTCCGGTTGGGAAACTGAGGTGCTTTCTGTAGTTAACCATGATGCACCTGTATTTTTACCCTCCACAAATATCCGCTTAGAGGATGTAAATGCAGTTTTTGCGATCGCCTTACATATGCACCAGCCCACCATCCCGGCTGGACAGAATGGCGGCTTAATCAATAATCTGCAATATATGTTTGAACATACCCATGAAGGGGACAACCATAACGCCGCACCTTTCGCCCATTGTTACAGTCGCATGGGTGACTTGATCCCCGAACTCGTCCATCAAGGTTGCAATCCCCGTGTCATGTTGGATTACTCTGGGAATCTGTTGTGGGGACTCAGACAAATGGGACGCGACGATATTTTAGATAATCTCAAACGCATCACCTGCGATCGCACTTATCAACCTTATGTAGAATGGCTGGGGACAATGTGGGGTCATGCGGTGATTCCTTCCACACCCATAGCTGATATTAAATTGCATATTGTCGCATGGCAACATCATTTTGCTGCCATTTTTGGTTGGGACGCGCTAGCGAGAGTTAAAGGATTTTCCCCCCCAGAAATGCACCTCCCCAATCATCCTGATACTTTATTTGAATTTGTCAAAGCGTTGAAAGAATGCGGCTATCGCTGGTTACTTGTGCAAGAACATTCCGTAGAAACAATGAGCGGAGAATCTTTAACTCATAAACACTTACCACATCGTTTAGTTGCCCGTAATTCTCAAGGCGAAACAATTAGTATTACCGCTCTGATTAAAACTCAAGGTTCAGATACTAAATTAGTCGCTCAGATGCAGCCTTACTATGAAGCTAAAACCCTATCTAAACAACAAGTAGGAAATATTTCGATCCCACCTATTGTTAGTCAAATTGGGGATGGTGAAAATGGTGGAGTAATGATGAATGAATTTCCCAGTGCTTTCAAACAAGCTTGGGGAGATATGGTAAATCAAGGCGGTGGTAAATCTGGCGTTGTTGGGGTGTGTGGTACAGAATATTTAGAATTAATCACAGATGCTGGTTGTCAAAGTGAAGACTATCCCACCTGTCAGCCAGTAGGACAACATCAAATCTGGCAGAGAGTTTCACCTGAAAACTGCCAACCTGAAGCCGTAGAAAATGCTATTCAAGAATTAAAGCAAATCAACCCTAACTTTCATATGGATGGAGCTTCATGGACAAATCATATTAGTTGGGTAAAAGGATATGAAAATGTCATTTCTCCCATGTATGAATTAAGCAGTTTATTTCATCAAAAAGTTGATAATATAGTGCCAACTAATTCCTCAGAATACCGCAATCGTCTCTTACATAATCTTTTGCTCCAAACTAGCTGTTTTCGTTACTGGGGACAAGGTTCCTGGACTGACCATGCGCGAAATATTTATCAAAGGGGCGAAAACTTGCTACAAACCACATCCGACTCTCAACAAAAAGTGTAAATTAGCGGATTTATAGCCATTTTACAACTTGAATTGATTTGTGTTTGTAGCTACAACTAAAAATTACAATTCCCTCAACTACAGACAGACTGTATAGTCTAATATGTCTGCCTTGAGAACGGTTAAGCTTTCATCTAAAATCGCTAAATTGATTTTAGATAGCAACATACATCTAGATTGACTTAATCGTTCTGATCTCAGGAGAATATTAATATGGTTGAAAGTAAGCAAGCTGCCAATAATCAGACTGAAAATATTAACCGCACCACTACAGACCAATCTTGTGTAGGTACAACAAGGGCGGATATGGGATCTGGGGTATCTAGTACACAAGAGGCTAACCGCACAAATACAAGCGAATCTCAACCCGAAAGTCGAACAGAAAACGGAAGAATGAATTCGGCATTAAGTAGAGCTTTGATAGGTGGACTTATTGGTGGAACTTTGGGATCATTAGCTGGCGCTTTGGCTGGGAGAAGAATTAGTGAGGGATTTAACCACTCCATGAGAGGTGTTCAAGATGCAGCCAAAACCATAGGTGAAGGTCTTGGTCATACTGCAAGAGGTGTAGGAGACGTAGCCAAAAGTTTCGCGGAAGGTGCTAGCCATGCGGTTGTCGGTGGTGCGGTAGACACAGCCCAAGGTGCGGCTGAGGGAGTTAAGCAAACCGCAGTCAGTACATTGGACGCAGTACAGAAGACAGCACAGAATGTCAACCAAGTTGTACAAGATACGACTGAATGGACAAAACAAGCAGCAGACAATTCTCAAATGTCTGAAAATGGGGGTAAGCAAGATAGCCAGCAGACTCAAAATCAAATGGGTCAGCGAGAAACTAGTACCCAGTCTATCTACATTTCCACCCCAGAATATACAGAAGGATATGTTGGTGAATCAACAACTTTTGTCAATGAGCAAATTTCAGTAGCGCCTTCTGAAGAAAACTCGCTTGAACAAGAAATTAATCGGATTGATAGTTAAGCAGGATTTGGCCATCATTACAATTTGCAATTGTGAATAAATGCTAATTTGTTAGTTTTTTTCTCAGGAATAAATCACGGGAGTTAAAATAAGGAACTGCTTATTTTGTCTTGTCCATAGTTTAACTTGAATTACTGACATCTTGCACCAGGTGACTGGAAAGCGCACCCCAGGGCTAGGTGCAAGATATAAATAACCTAGTACAATACGGCGTAAATAGTGATGACGCGCCCGCAAATAATTAAAGACGCACATTGACATTGAAAATATCAAATCCTTACCCCAAAAGTAAATCAAGAGGTATTGATAATGAATGGACATCAGCAGTTTTCGGATACGCTTGAAAATCATCAAGATGTGCAGACAAATCAAGCTAATATTAATACAGTAATCCCTGAATCAAGTAAAGAGTTCTCTAAAATAATCTTTGGAACCTTCATCGGTGCTACTTTAGGTGCATTAGCTGGGGCTTTAGCTATGAAAGGTTCAGACCAAAAAGCCAACGAAACTATTAAAAATGTAGGGAACTTAGTTAAGGGTACAACGAATAATTTTAATCAAAGTGTAAAAGCGGTAGGAGATGCAATCAAGTCTGTATCTGAGGGTATTAACGATACTGTCAAAGATGTGAGTGAAGCTGTTAAGGGTACAGCCGTAGATGTTAACGATACTGTCAAAAATACTGCGGTAAGTGTGAAAGGTGTTGCAGTAGATGTTAACGATACTGTCAAAAATACTGCGGACATTGTTAAGGGTGCAGACCAAGGTATTAGCGACACTCTTAAAGGGACAGTAAACGTAGCTAAAAATGTCGTTCAAGATGTCAAACCATCTGGTAGTCAGAATGTTAATCAACCTAATAACCAGACTGCTTACATTTTAGTTCCTGTGGACAACCAAAAGTAAATTTAGGAAACACCAGATCATAAATTATTTCATCTTGTGGAATGGGAACTCCACCCTAAACCTCCCCGCCAGCTAGGAAGGAACCTTGCGGGGTAGGGGATTGGGTTGAAATCAGACATTAGCAGGCAAGATGTTTGTTCCACAAGCAGGAATTTAGAAATATTTTTTAATTTAAACCTTGTCTACTTTGAGAACTGTAGTTATTAGTCAAGATGGTGAGATTGCTTCCTTACGTCGCAATGACAAAAACTCCATTTTTCATGATGGACAAGGTTTAATGTACTATTTTAAGCGTGTCAGTCCAGTAGGGTGCGTTATATTTTTTCATATATTAGGTAAAAATTTTTACCTGTTTACTTATAATAGAGGTAATAAGATTTCAAATTCAGTACCTATACCCAGTTGCGAACGAAAATTTAATTTCCCACCATGCCTTGCGGCAATAATTCGATAACTCATTGCCAAACTGGTTTCTTTATCAGCCCATTTTTCCAAAGCAAAAGACTCCATTAGTTGTTTTTGCGATTCTTGAGACATCCCTGCTCCATTATCAGCAATACAGACGCAAACCCAACGAGAATCAGGTGCATCTGCTTGGGTAGCTTCTAAGGAAATAATTTTTGTAGTAATTTTAATGCGTGCTTTGTCCGCAGGATTTGTATATTCTTGATAGAATTTTTGCCGTACTGATTGATTAAGTAAACTATCTACAGCTTGGCTAAAAATGTTCATTAATACTTGGTTTAACTGCCCTCGAAAACAATAAATTGGTGGCAGTTTACCGTAGGTTTTAATTATTTCAATTTCTCCTTTTAATTTACTTTTGTTAAGCAGAATAACACTATCTATACAGGCGTGTAAGTCTACTGGTTTGGGATGAACTTCATCAATATAGCAAAAATTTTGTAAGCCAGTCACAAGTTTTTTTAACCTTTCTGCCCCGGTGCGAATACTGGCAAGAGCTTTTGATAAATCTTTCTCTAAAAAATCAAATTCAATTTCTTCTTTAACATTGTTAATTTCCTCAGAAATTTGAGGTAATTCTTTGTCATACTCCGCTATCAGCTTGAGTAAATCTTGACTGTAGTTAAAAATATAAGTTAGATTACCCCAAATAAAACTCAGGGGGTCGAGAATTTCGTGTACGACTCCATCTACCAAACGCCCTAGACGAATCATTTTGTCATTTTGAATCATTTGGGCTTGGCTGCGTTCATAGCGCACCTGAGTTTCTATTCCCTGAATTTGCCAAGCCGCAATGTTTAAGTCATGTATATCTAATAATTGGTAGGTATTAGCTGCTGTTTGTATTACTATTGGTTCTGCTAAAAGTTCAGGCGATCGCCTGAGTGTCTGTTGTAGCCCTGTCAAAATCGATGTTGTCCCCGGTAGCAGCAAAATAGCTGTGCGCGCATAACTGTAAAGCACACCCAATGTTGCTTGAGTAAATAATTCTTGTCCATGAGGGCGAATAAAAAATTCCAGCAGTCGTCGCCGCGAAATCATCCCCAGAAATTGTCCCTGTTCTATCAAGATAATTCCTGGTAGCAGTGGGTATTTGTCCAAAAAATGAGCAACTTCAGCGCCACTACAACTAATTTCCACTTGAAAATTGGACATTGGCAGTTCTTGGAGGACTGAATCTAAATCGAGATCGCGATCGCTACCACGAGAAAAAACAGGCGGCGAGATGAGGGAATGAGATTCTTGTGGCACTGGTGACTCTAATATGTATAAAACTGGCAATAATTAGCTAATATTTTAGTCCTTGCTAATTTTTGCCTCAGTTGACGAGGAAACATCATATGCAATTTTACGGTGTATCTCAATCATAGGAAAGCCTTTACGTAAAAATACCCTTTTTTATTTCGCCATTTGTTGGATCTTGGACTTGCCCTTTTGAAGTTTTTATAGTAAAAAATCAACCATCGCCGATCTTGAATTCTGCCAAAAAGTGCCAAACTCACAAAAGTTAGCAATCAACAGTGAACTGACAAAAGCCCTCCAAACATCCAAGCAACAGCGCTGGCGCTATCCCCGAATGTTTAAACACTATGAACACTTTATGAAATTTTGTGGAAGATAACATCCTGACGTACTAGTTTACAGTAAGTATAAACATTAAGTAATCAAAGGTCGTGTAGTTAGATGCTTATTTCCCCAAACTAGGAACAATTTCGGAAATGAGTCCATCTTCAAATCAGTCAGCTTCAGTAAATGCACACAATTAAACAAAACTATCTACAACTCGCTAGCGCTGATAATTGTTTAAGCTTAACTAGAAACAGAACCCCAACTTCTGGTTCAAATCAGCTTGAGTTACCCATAGATGCTTTTGATCCCCATTCCGATAGAATGGCTAGACAGAAACTAAAATTTTTAAACCGCTTTTGACTGCGACACCCATGAATCAACTGAACAATGGTTTCACTATATTTCTGAGTTTGCTAGTCGAGGCGATGCCGTTTTTGCTATTTGGGGTTTTATTCTCCAGTGTGTTGCTAATTTTTATCGATGAGCGCAAATTAGTAGCCAGAATGCCCAGAAATCCGGTATTAGGTGCTTTAGCAGGCAGTCTGATTGGCTTTATGTTCCCGGTGTGTGAGTGCGGTAATGTCCCGGTAGCGCGGCGGTTGCTGATGCAGGGAGTACCCACACCTGTGGCCATTGGCTTTTTGCTAGCAGCACCAACGATTAACCCGATTGTGATTTGGACAACTTGGCTAGCCTTTCGAGACCAGCCAGAAATAGTCATTTTACGAGTAGTATTTTCGCTGTCAATTGCCGTAATTATTGGGATTGTCTTCAGTTTTCAGAAAGATGTCACTCCCCTTGTCCAACCAGCGATCGCCCGTTATCTCAAATTCAACCCACCAGCAGAACCAGAAACTAAACGCCGTGGCCAAGGTTACGCAGCACAACCACAAGTCAAAATACCCAGTGTATTGAAATCGGGGACTTATATTTTAGGAGGCAAACCAGGACTAACTCAGCGCTTAGATCCTAATTTATTACAGACAACCCCAACCGCCAGCCCCAGTAAATCGGTTGTGGATAAACTCCGCCTCGTTTTGGATAATGTCATCCAGGAATTGCGAGAACTGGGCGGCGTGATGGTTTTAGGTAGTGCGATCGCTGCTTCTGTGCAAGTATTTGCTCCCCGTGACTTAATCCTCAGCTTGGGTGCGGGACACATTAGTTCAATTGTGGTCATGCTGATCTTAGCCGCAGTTGTCTCAATCTGTTCCACCGTCGATTCATTTTTTGCCCTGTCATTTGCCTCGGCTTTTAGTAGTGGTTCCTTGTTAGCATTTTTAGTATTTGGTCCGATGGTTGACATCAAAAGTGTCGGCTTGATGTTAACTGTTTTTAACCCCAAGACAATATTTTACTTATTTGCCTTAGCTGCACAATTGACCTTTTTATTCACGCTGTTCATGAACTTGTATGTACTGTAAATCAAGCACCAGAAATAATGCGTCCTTGTGTCACAAGTAAATAAATTTTAATGTATGGAATATTCTCCCCTGCCCCCCTGCCCCCTTTCCTCTTTTTTCACTGATGGCTAGAAAAACCAAAATTCCCCTGCAAAATATTTTATTTCCTTGGATTGATGCCTTAGCCGTGACAAGTTGGGGCATTTTGATGCTGCAATACCGAATATCAGGCAAATTATATTTGTTGATTCACCCCAATTTTTTTGGGTTAGTCGTCGGATGTGGGATCGCCTTGCTGATCATTGGTTTGTTGAAGATGCGAGAGATTTGGCGGCAACGTCGCCGGGCGAATACATCTAACCTTCAGCATATTAATTTATTTCCCCCTGGCTGGGGTAGTGCCTTGTTATTAACTGCCGCAATTTTGGGTTTAATGATTACACCCCGCGTTTTTGCTAGTGACACTGCCATGCAGTTGGGTGTAACTGATTTACTATCCACCGGACGAGTTCAACCCCAATCTTTTCGTCCTTCTATTCGCCCAGAAGACCGTTCACTGGTGGATTGGGCGCGGACAATTAACGTTTACCCAGAACCAGACTCATATACAGGTCAAGATGCCAAAGTTCAGGGGTTTGTGATTCACCCACCAGACCTAGAACAAGAATATATTTTCTTAGCGCGATTTGTGATTACTTGTTGTGCCGCAGATGCTTATCCTGTAGGATTACCAGTCAAACTACCAGAAAATCAAGAACGCTATTCTCCTGACACTTGGCTGGAAGTAGAAGGAAAAATGATCACAGAAACTCTAGCAGGTAAACGTAACCTGACCATTGCTGCTACCTCCATTAAAGAAATTCCCCAACCCCGAAATCCTTATAGTTATTAATAACTATTTTCTGACAACTGAAAACTAATTACTGATAACTGAAAAATGGCTACATCCAAGATATTCACCCAACCACTAGATCGCGTGGCGATCGCACTGATGCTGCTGCTGAGTCTGCTGATTGGATTCATGATATTTCAAGGTGATGTGGTGGCAGTTCGTGTCCGGGAATTTACTTGGCAAAATCAACAAATTGGAGCCGAAGACATTGCCTTCACGCTCAACTTTAGTCGCCCAATGGACATCAAAAGCGTAGAGGAGAACTTGAGCATCGAGCCGCCTCTAGCAGGTAAAATCAGTTGGGCAGGGCGACGGATGGTTTATACACTGCTCACACCAGCACCCTATGGTACGAATTATGAAGTGCGGTTGCAAGACGCGAGAGATAGATTTTCTCAACCAGAAGAGAAAAATCGAGTTATACAGCCCTTTACAGGTAACTTTCGCTCCCGCGATCGCGTGATTATGTACATAGGAGCTGATCCCGAAAATAAAGGTCAATTAGTTCTCTACAACTTAACCGAAGAGAAAAAAAATATCCTTACCCCTAAAGACCTGATTGTCATGGACTTTAAGCCATTTCCAAATGGGGAAAAGATTTTATTTTCGGCTCGTACCTCCAATAACCAAGACCTACTATCAGCTCAGTTATATACAGTCACAACCGGAATTTCTGCACAGCCTGAAACACCAGCAGAACCAGCAGGTAGAGTTGACCTAGTTTTAGACAATAAGCAATATCAAAACCTGAAATTTGACTTATCACCAGATGGCAAAACAATTGTTGTGCAGCGAGGGAACAAAAACAATCCCGGAGATTTTGGCCTATGGTTTATGCCCACCGCTAGCAATAACAGAGAAAGACCCACTCCCCAACGCCTAAAAAGCCAACCAGGGGGAGATTTTATGATTACCCCCGATAGTAAAGCTGTAGCAGTTGCCCAAGGTCAAGGAGCGGCTATTCTACCACTACAAACTGATGCCAGCAAACCTCTCGATTTTCTTCCACAATTTGGGTTAGTGCAGTCTTTCTCCAAAGACGGTTCCCAAGCAGCAATGGTAAAATTTAATACTGACTATACAAGGGATTTGTTTTTGGTAACCAACCAAGGCATCCAGAAACCTCTGTTAAAAACTACAGGTTCTATTATCAACTGCCAATTTGATCCCGCTTCACCTACCCTCTACTGTTTGCTGACACAGCTAATATCCGATGAAGAATATATAGAACAGCCTTATTTAGTCGCCATTGACCTGAAAACTGGAGAACAAAAACCACTGTTATTACTACCAATCGAACAGCGGAATGTGCAAATGAGTTTAGCACCGGATGGTTTGGGGTTGCTCTTTGATCAAGTCATGCCACAAGTAGATCCCGTACCCTTAACTGCCAACGTACTGAAGACTGAAGATGGAGAGGCGATCGCTACTAGTAGCCTGTGGTTAATGCCCTTATTACCCATGAATGATACTTCTAGCAGCACAATCAACCCAGAAAAACTACCTTTAGTGGGATTTCATCCCCGTTGGTTGCCGTGAGCAGCATACCCAGACGCGATAGATCGCGTCTGTACAAGAAATTACTGAGTATAAATATCATTCATAAACATAAATATGAGTAAAAGTCAAGCAGGTTGAGACCCTTTCGCAGCATTTGCAAGAAAGCCTGTATATTGGTAGTATTTTCACCATAATTCCCCTTAATTCCGCAGGTTGGCGGGGGATAAGCCCTTAATGTTATAACGGCATCAGTTCTAAATAAAAAGACGGCAACATTGATTCATGACTAATTACTCATAATTGGGAACAGTCTAACTTAGCTTCTAGAGTGAACCTGATCTGACGTAATTAATCAGCAATGTTAAACCTAGTAATACTAAACATTTTTTAAGTGAGTGGGTCAAGAGTGATAAATAAACCTGACACCTCAAACGACAGGGCTGGAATGGAATCCCTAAATTCTGATAGTTCGCTACAACCGGAGCAGCCTAGCTGTCCATTTGACTCAATTGTGCCTCCTAATGACATGGCCAATAAACAATTGCCGCTCCTCAAACCTGCGGCAGAAACACATTCAGCAGTCCAAAACCCTGACTCCCCGCAGGATAAAACTCAGTCAGACTGGGTTGTGGAACCTAATAGCGAACAACAAAAACTTGTTGATGGTGAATTTAAAAAGCTACTGCTATTGAATGAAGAATTGCGTGCAGCAAACAACAACTTATATGAGGAAGTGGAGCATCTCAAAGATGACCTTGCTGAATCAGAAAAGGCTTTGCAGTGGCAGAAAAGGCGTTCTAGTGCCGCCGAGTCAATGCTGAACCAACAAACAAAAGAACTGGCCGCAGCTCAAGCACAAATTAAATCTCTATTCCAAGAGTTAGAATCAGCCGTACACACTGTTCAACGCCAAGAAAACTTTATTGAAACTTATAAAGCACAACTACAAATTAGTCAACAGCGTCTGGCTCAATTAGAGCGAGAATGTGCGCTTCTACAAACTAACTATAACGAACAATCTCAACAAGCATCACAATCAGAAAATACTTGTCGAGAGTTACGTAGTAGGCTAATGCGACAACAACGCCAAACTCTACAATTCAAAGCAGCGCTGGAAAAATGTCTAGAGTCACCCGGACTGAATGATTCCTCGGACGATACAGCCAACCACCAAACAAGATTTTCGCGAAAGGCTCGGTCTTTGTTTCCGAATGTGCAGCCCATTAGACCTTGGTCAGCAGAATCAGAATCCAATGGAGAACAATTCGATTCTCCTTGGAATCAATCTACAACATCGCCCCCATGCAGCAGTCATAATTCTGAGCCGGTGCCATCATCGCCTGAAAACTTGCCAGATCAGGAAGACATAAACGTTCCCTCACAACCAGCCGCCTCAGAAATGGAGGATGTTCCAACTAAAGCAGAAACTATTTCATCTCTGGGGTCATCAAAGCTAGATGATCAATTGGATAGTCTGATCCAAATGTTTTTTACTGCTGACTCTGGATCTGCATCGCCACCCCCGGCTGAAATTAATGTAAATGTAGATAGCAATCAAACTCAAGCACCTGTTTGGGAGACTTGGGCGAAAACTCCAGAAAATGAGCAGCAATCAGAAACTTTACCAGAACAGCAATTTAAAATACTTACAAAAGAGGAGAGTTCCCCATCTTCATCTGTAAATAATCCACCAGAGTCTTTCACTTTGCCTTTAAGCGAGACGGCTATTGAGAGGTCATCTAGTGAAGCATTGGAAAATTATTGGTTAAAAAACTCACAATTAGATCAGGCTGATTTGGTTTCAGATGATTCTGGGGACTATGCCAACGATACTCAATCGCCCTCACCAGTGGTTTATCCCCAGCGTCCCCCGAAAGGGCGTAAGTCTTTATCATCAGTAGAACTACCAAAATTTGGCACAAATAATCAATTTAATCATCCTCAATGATTCTGGAAACTCAATTTGGGATTTGAGATTGATCATGGTGGGTTACGCTGTCGTTTTAACGCCCCATGACCGAAGAAGCAGGGGGGCAGGGGGCAGGGAGCAGGGGGGAACAAGCCCTTCCCCCTTGCTGTGGAGGGTAAAGCCTTCTCTTTGAGAGGCTCCGCCAACGGCATAGCTTCCGCTTACCGCAGGTGCGTCTCTTAGAGAAGCGGAACATGGGTATCAAGCTCAGTGCATCGCTTCTAGGACGCTTGATCTGGGGCGGAGTACAAGCTTTTTCCCAGTCTCTCCCCTGCCTCCGGCATTGATAATTTTTAGTAAATTAATTCAGAATTTTCGCTTCTGATTTGGGGATGATGGCATCTGGATTGACTTGTGCGGAATGATTTGGCGATCGCGGTTTACCAGCAGCGATCGCGTATTTAATCACCAATAGCCGTAGCCACAAAGCCGGATAGCGGGGTTCCAGCCAAGGTTGAATCCGCACCAACAAGCGCGGGAACCATCCTCGTAATGAAGCACTAACGAGGGAATCAAGACCGAAACTAAAATAATTACCCAACCACCGGCATAGATCCCTAAATCCAGCTAGTTGCCAAATCCATAACAGCAGGGCAGGATTTTTGCGAGCTGCTTTCAGTGCTAGGCGATTAAAAGTGAACCAATCACACCTATCTTTGATGAAATTATCTGCTACCTCTTGTGGTTCATCTGCTAACAGCCCAAAGAAGGTATTCAGCATCGAGTTAATCCGTTGGGGTGGTAAAAATTTCCCAGTCGGTACCATCATTCCCTTAGAAAATAGCCAAGTTACGGAAACGTTGCTTTGGTAGGCGCGAATCCTGTTTAAATTGCGGAAACTAAGCAAATCATGCTTGAGGGCTGTATCTAAAAGTGTTGTTAAACGGTCTAAGTTGCGAATCAGGGAACCAAAGCCCGTGAAAACTAGCGGAGACTGGAGAGAGGCGGCATCACCAATGGCAATCAATCGATCAAAGGCAATGGTGCGATCGCTACTTCCGACACTAAAATGTCCTGGTATATAGCCAAATGTCGGCTTTTTCCACACCAGTTTATCTAGATCACAGCGCCGGTACTCTGGCAAAATCGCGAAAAAGTCCTCATACATTTCCAATAAAGAACCAGGATTTTCAGCATTGACTTCGTGATAATGAAACAAATAAATTGTTAGTTCTTCACCAAATCCGGGAAATAATTCCCAAATCAACTGCCTTCCCCTGGAAATATCTCCATGACTGTAAAGCACATCTCCATACTGGGAATCCCAAACCCCTGGTTCAAATCCTCCCTCAATCACTGCTCCCACTGTCGGGCATACACTGTCAAAAGCACGACCACCATTTAATTGCCAAGCCACAGGGGAAGCTGTTCCCATAGCATCAATTAATAGTCGTCCACTAACGCGCTGCTGATTCTTACTGGGTAAATGCTTGACTGTAATCGCCACTTGTGATTCGTCAATATCGGCACGCATGAACTCAGTTTCATCCCAGATTTCACCGCCTGCATCTCGGAGTTTTTGTCCGCACATTCGCAGCCATTTCTCCGAATCCAAGGCAATATTTAAGACGGTGGGTGTATGCAAAATAGGCGATCGCAATTTGACGGAATTGTTGCCATCAAAAAACTTATTGAATCCGTCTTTGTATTCCCGAACAATTACAGTTTCCAACTCAGCGGCCGTTACCAAACCCAAGTTAATTAAGCTTTGCAGCTCATCACGAGAAATATTCCATTCTCGATTCATCCGTCCAAAAGGCAAGCGCTCAACTAGCAGCACTTTATATCCCAATCTAGCCATGACAGCTGCATGAATTACCCCTAATGCGCCGCCGATGTAGATCAGATCGTAAGTAGGAGGTAAGAAAGATGTTATACTGCCGTCTACCTGATCTCCCTCACTTTCTCTACTTTGGGAAAAAACTACTTGGCGGGGCTGCCGAGGATTGCGTACTCCTTCGCGCCATCTTTGTTCCCACCAGTAGGCACGATTGAGGTCATATTCCCCATTGGGCATTTTCTGAAAATATTTGACTGTCAGGGGGTAAACAGTTTCTAGTTCCTCAAAAATCGATTTTTGGGAATCAATGGCGGGAGGTTCAAGGTAATTATGGGGAAACTGCTTTCTGATTTCCTGACTCAGACGTTGCAGAATTTTTCCTTCTCCAGAAACGGGCTTATTTGCCCAACGAAACACTTTGAGATAAGTAGTTCGCTGCACTGACCAGACGAATACAGAAAGTTCGCTCGGTAATTTTTCGGTAATCGCCGCATTCGCATTTGTAGTTTCTGTCCGTACTTTCAGCCGAAAGCCATCAGGTCGGAGTAATTTTTCTCCAATTCCTGGGTCAAAATCTATTTGCAGCCAACTAAGTACAGTGGCAATATCCGGTGTGGGAACTTCTAGATAAAGTATTTCTTTCATCATTTTTCGCTGACATCTCCGATGAATCTATTCACTCAGACAGATTTTATAAAGGTAGAAACTACGCTAGACTCCGCCCTATTGGTTCAATAAAGATTGAGTAAAGAATTTTTAATAGTTTGTCAAAGTTTATTGTTCATTTTGTATTTTTTTAACCCTACGCCATGAATTATCCCATCCCAGACAGTCCCCAGGAAATTTTTGCCCTGCGACAACAGCCAATTGATGAAGAATTAGTAGCCTCCGCCATCGCTGGAGTCATCAAACTTGTTCGTTCTGAGGGACAATCCTTAGAGGAATTAACCGCTCAATTACTAGCTGATGACCCCATGCTAAATCAGCAGCAACGCCGTTGGCTAAGTCAATTGGTTACCCAATCCTGGGAACAGTTCTCTTGACAGTCATTAGTCATTGGTCATTGGGAAGTTACCGTCTTGTCCCCCCCCACTCCCCACTCCCCACTCCCCACTCCCTGCTGTGAATGTAATAACAAACCATATTCCAATCCTTCTACCACGGCTTGATAGGAAGCTGCCAAAATGTTCGGCGAAACTCCTACAGTTGTCCAGCGTTGAGAACCAGTACCTGATTCCACTAATACACGAGTTTTAGCTGCTGTCCCTGTATGTCCGTTGAGAATCCGCACTTTGTAATCTGTCAATTCAAAAGTAGCAATTTGGGGGTAAAAGTTGACCAAAGCTTTGCGTAAGGCGGCATCCAAAGCAGCAACGGGTCCGTTTCCTTCGGCTGCTTCCAGAATATTTTTCCCATTCACACCTATTTTCACCGTAGCTAGGGCATTGTTAGTTTCTTTACCTTCAACTAAATCACAATGTACTTGGAACCCTTTAACTTCAAAGAACTGCTGACGACCACCCAAAGCTTCGTAAATCAACAGTGCAAAACTCGCTTCTGCTGCTTCAAATTGGTATCCTTCACTTTCTAATTCTTTGAGGCGTTGCAGAATTTGTCGGGCGGCTGGCTTGTCCTTATCTAGTTCAATACCAAAACTACGGGCTTTAGCTAACACATTACTAAGTCCAGATTGTTCGGAAATTACTATGCGGCGACGGTTACCGATTTGTTCTGGTTGAATGTGTTCGTAAGTGAGGGGATTTCGTTCTACTGCTGAGACATGGATACCACCTTTATGTGCAAAAGCCGAACGTCCCACAAAGGGCGCGTGTTCATCAGGGGCGAGGTTTACCACCTCACTCACAAAGCGACTAGCTTCTGTAAGTTGATTTAGCTGGTGTTCAGCGATACAGCTATAACCAAGCTTAAGTTGTAGATTGGGAATTAATGAACAGAGGTTAGCATTACCACAACGTTCACCGTAGCCGTTAATTGTACCTTGTACCATTTTTGCACCTGCCATCACGGCAGCTAGGGCATTGGCCACGGCCGTACCAGAATCATTATGAGTGTGGATGCCGATTTGGGGAATTGGTTGTTGGCTAGTGACTAATGACACATGACTAATGACTGATTCCACGACTTGACCAACTTCGTGGGGTAAAGTACCACCATTTGTATCACAGAGGACTAGCCATTCAGCACCTGCGGCGATCGCCACTTCTAATGTCTGTAAAGCATAATCTCGATTGTGCTTGTAGCCATCAAACCAGTGTTCAGCATCATAAATCACACGTCGTCCTTGAGAACAAAGATACTCGATAGTATCTTGAATCATGGCGAGATTCTCTGCTAAAGTCGTCTTGAGTCCATCTGTAACGTGTAAATCCCAAGATTTGCCAAAAACTGTCACCCAACGAGTACCCGCAGTCAGAATCGCTTGCAGCATTGGTTCAGTGTCAGCAGTGGTATGAGGGCGACGTGTAGAACAAAAAGCTACAATTTCTGCTTGTTTAAGCGGATACTCTTGTAATTGCCAGAAGAATTGAACATCCTTAGGATTGGCACCAGGCCAACCACCTTCAATGAAGGGAACTCCCAGTTGGTCTAGTCTGCGGGCAATGCGTAACTTATCTTCTATAGAAACTGATAGACCTTCGCGCTGAGTGCCATCCCGTAGAGTGGTGTCATATAGCCAAAGTTGAGATGAGGGGTATGTAGTCATAAAACTGAGACTTGCGAGACAACGAGTAAGGCGATGTGCCAATATACAACAAAAAGCCAGATTGGTAATTAAAATATGACCAAGGTACTAGCTCAAGGTCAGACAATTGAATGCGTAGGAGCGAAGCCACTTGTCGTTAGACATTGCGGAGCTAAATTAGGTCGAATTTTGCAGCACAACGGTATTGACCTCTACAATGGCGACGCTAAGTTAATCAACTGTCGAGGAATTGGCAGCTGTGGTACTTAATCCAGTCAAAGTAGAAGGTGATGTATCTGCTGCAAATTGGCGAGATCAAGCGATAGTTCGCTTCCTCCCCATTCTCCTACAACAGAACTGCGTTTAGCTTGTCAAACCGAGGAACTAGGGGATGTGAAATTCACAAAATTCGCTGTATTTTGGCAGATTCTCAAATAGTATGCACACCAGAAGGTTAGGTTAAAAAAGGAGAAAACATAAGATGGGTAGATGGACTCCACTAATTCTCATGGCCGGAGGCTTGGCAATTTTAATGGGTACGTTGTTAGGGATCAATTTTCCGATAGGTGGACAACAAACTGCTAGTAATGATGATCCTGAAGGCAGAACATCCAAAGTACTCCCAGCTAATATTAATGTTAATAGCTCCTCTCCTAGCAGGAGTACAAGTACGAGTACAGACCCTGACAGAGGTACCGTTATTCAGGATAGTTTTTCTTCTACTGAAAATAGAGGTAGCGTTACTCAAAGTAGTGGTTCTGCTACTGAAAATAAAGGTAGCATCACTCAAAGTAGTGGTTCTTCCTCAGGTTCTACTACTACAACAGGTAGCAGAAGTACCACAGGCTTTCAGTCAGGTACGACATCAAGCAGCACAGCCAGCGGCACAGCCCGCACATCTAATCAGGGTAGAGGACCAATTCGAGCTTTGTGGTAAACCTGGATAGTCGTTAGTCAGGAGTGATGAAGCGACGAGTTATTAGTTATGGGTTATTAGTTTATGTACTAATGGTAGATAGCTAATGATAAATGACTAATGACTAATGACTAGTGACGTTTTAATTATTGGTGGCGGTGTTATTGGCTTGGCGATCGCCGTGGAATTAAAATTGCGCGGAGGTTCAGTCACGGTGCTTTGCCGTGATTTTCAGGGTGCTGCTACCCACGCCGCTGCCGGGATGTTAGCACCAGATGCAGAAAACATCCCCAATCCAGCCATGCGGTCTTTGTGTAGGCGATCGCGTGCTTTATATCCAGACTGGACGCACAAACTCGAAGATTTGACTGGTTTAAATACTGGTTACTGGCCTTGTGGAATCCTCGCACCAGTTTACCAAGAACAAGGAGACAAACTAAATTCTGCTCCCACTGCCCAATCCCCATACTGGCTAAATCAAACCGCAATTCATCAATATCAGCCAGGATTAGGCGCAGAAGTAGTTGGCGGCTGGTGGTATCCAGAGGATGCACAAGTTGATAATCGTGCCTTGGTAAATGTCCTGTGGACAGCGGCTGAATCTCTTGGCGTGGAATTCAAAGACCAGGTGAAAGTAGAAGCATTTTTACAACGACAGGGAGAAGTAGTTGGTGTACAAACCAACACAGGAATGATTCGTGCTAACCATTATGTTTTAGCTACAGGCGCTTGGTCTAATGAATTATTACCATTACCTGTACGTCCTCGCAAAGGACAAATGCTCAGGGTGCGAGTCCCGGATTTTACCCCCGAATTACCCCTAACACGAATTTTGTTCGGGGATCATATTTACATCGTACCGAGGCGAAACCGTTCGATCATTATAGGGGCGACTAGCGAAGATGTCGGCTTTACACCCCACAACACCCCCGCAGGTATTCAAAGCTTACTTCAACAAGCCATTAATCTATATCCCCAATTACAGGATTATCCCATTCAGGAGTTTTGGTGGGGATTTCGTCCAGCCACACCTGATGAGTTACCTATTTTAGGCACTAGCCATTGTCCAAATTTAACTTTGGCTACAGGTCATTATCGCAATGGCATATTACTTGCGCCAATCACCGCAGCATTAATTGCCGATTTGATCTGGGAACACAAATCTGATCCGATACTGTCTAGTTTCCACTATTCGCGTTTTCATAGCCAGCCATCTACCGCCACTTCTATGTTCACCCACTCTGCCAACTTCTCTCAGGGAAATATTGCCGTTGAAGAAGCAATAAATCGCGTTTTTACCGATTCACCATTGGTAATTGCGGGTAAAACTTTTCAATCTCGTTTAATGACAGGAACGGGCAAATATCGCAGCATTGAGGAAATGCAGCAAAGTATTGTTGCCAGTGGTTGCCAGATTGTCACCGTGGCAGTACGGAGGGTACAAACTAAAGCAGCAGGACATGACGGTTTAGCCGAAGCCCTGGATTGGACAAAAATCTGGATGCTGCCCAATACTGCCGGCTGTGAAACCGCAGAAGATGCCATTCGCGTGGCTCGTTTGGGGCGAGAAATGGCGAAACTCTTGGGACAAGAAGATAACAATTTTGTGAAGTTAGAAGTAATACCTGATCCTAAATATTTACTTCCTGATCCGATTGGGACACTGCAAGCAGCTGAACAGCTAGTGAAAGAAGGTTTTGCAGTACTGCCTTACATTAATGCCGATCCCATGTTAGCCAAGCGCCTAGAAGATGTTGGCTGTGCAACAGTTATGCCTTTAGCATCGCCCATTGGTTCGGGACAAGGGTTGAAAACAACTGCCAATATTCAAATTATCATTGAAAATTCCAGTATCCCAGTCGTGGTAGATGCCGGAATTGGCGCACCATCAGAAGCTGCTCAGGCGATGGAATTGGGTGCAGATGCCTTATTAATTAATAGTGCGATCGCGCTTTCCCAAAACCCCCCAGTTATGGCCCAAGCCATGAATTTAGCAGCCGTAGCCGGTCGTATGGCCTACCTAGCGGGGAGAATGCCCTTGAAAACCTACGCTAGTGCGAGTTCACCACTGACTGGAACAATTACCCATTAGGGTATGGGGGATCGGGTATCCAGAAAACTTTTGCCCAGTCCCCACTCCCCAAGGTAAAGATTTGTCTCTAAGTATGAAAGCAGAATATAGCGTATATGTAACATAAAACGAATAAAAGAAGATAATCAGGAATGAATTCATGCCCTACACAAATGAAGAAGGCGGTCTTCTGAATAATTTTGCCCGCGAACCAAAGGTTTACGAAGCAGAACCTCCGACAAACGAGCAAAAGCGGACCTATATTTTCTTGGGAGTCGCTGGCGCAGCGTTAGTTGCTGGTTTAATTGTTGTTGCCTTCTTTGTTTCTCATGTCAGTTGAGCAGCCAATTTTTTAATAAAATTTAATATTTTGGTTTTCAAGGTTCCCATCTTAGTAGGAGCCTTACTTTTTATTTTTTGTTAAAATTGTATAGAGATAGTTAGTATAAATACATACTTTAAACTTGATCATCTCTGAAAAACATAATTTAGATACACCATGTTTTGGCTCTTTAGCCGCCATGAGCGTGAATGATACGACACAGCCCAATAATTTCACTTGGAATCGACAAGTATATCATCGTCTAAAACTTGCCCTCAGTCTTGGTTTAAGACGACAAGTTTTTTTAGCAGTTAGTGACAATTTACACTTAAGAAATCAAGTAGCTGCTCGTTTGCATTCTACTTTAGCTTATCCAGTCGGGCAAGTGCTATATAAATCTGTGGCTGGTCAGGAAGCTAGCACTCCAGCTTATCCACGATTAGTCACATTGAGGTTAAATTTAAGTGATCCCAATCCCATAGATCATATAAATCAATGGTTGGCTAATTATCCACCACCAATTGTTGGTGCATCAAAAGAGACATCTGGAACCACCCTACCAATACCGATATTTCAGATTGTCGGAGTGGAACAGTTAACCAAACAACCAGTAGCGATACAGCGTTTATTTTTACACTATCTGCGCTTAAGTGAGGAAAATTTTTCTAGTCAAGAGTCGAGTCAGATGCTAAATTCCAGCATCTTGTTGTGGGTCTCGCGTCCTTGGTTATCTGCCATTCAGCAGTCAGCACCACAGTTTTGGCGTTGGCGTACTGGTGTGTTTGTGTTTGCGGGGGAACCGACACCAGCCACACAAAATCAAGGTTATCCAGAACATTCTGACCGTTCTAGAGATTTGGACTTAGAAGATATTGAGCAATCTGTGATTGATGAATCAGTTATTGAAGCAGAACTCAAAGCCGTGTCTGCCAACGGTTCAAAATTTGGGGATGATTTTGACTTCCCGGTGGAATCACTCAGGAATCATCCAGGAAAAGAACAAGAAGATTTAGTTTTAACTTCGGAATTATTGCAGGCTGAAACGCCACAACAGAAATTCACTACTAGATTCGATCAAGGTAATAGCCCATCGCCATTATCTTTGTCTCATATTAGCAAGGAATTAACCGAGCTAGTTCTAGGAAAAACTAACATGAAGATTGCTGAAAATGGAGAGGATAACCAACAACCGCAGCAAATTCTTTTGGAAATTGAGGAACTACACTCACAACAGGCCTCTGGAAAGGCATTGGCAGCAGCTTATCACAACTTAGGAAACTTATATCGCTTACGCATTGAACAGGGTAAGTCCAGTTTAGAAAATTTGATGGTGGCCATTCTCGCCTATCAGGAAGCGATCGCCTACGATGAAACATCACCGCAACTCCCAGATATTCTCAATGATTTGGGTACACTCTATTGGATGTTGTACCGCGCCCCCCATAACTCAGGAGATGGGAAAGCTTATATAGAACAAGCAATTGAATTTTATCATTTGGCGTTAAAGCAGATATCTCCCCCAGAACACTCGGAAACCTATGCACGAGTACAAAATAATCTCGGTACTGCTTATGGTGATTTAGCTCGTTTTGCTAATTCCTCCCAGAATTGGCAACAAGCAGTATTAGCTTACAGTGAAGCGCTGCGGTATCGTACAGCCAACATGGAACCATTAAAGTATGCGGCTTGCCAAAATAATTTAGGCACTGCTTACTGGCACTTAGGGCAGTATGATCAACCAGTAGTACATTTGCACAAAGCGATCGCTTCGTACAGCCAAGCTTTGGCTCACTACAACCCCGAACAGGAACCGTTGAAATATGGGATGATTCAAAATAATATTGGTACTGCCTATTGGAATTTGGCACAATACGATGAAAACCCAGCAAAAAACTTGCAATTAGCCATTGATGTCTATCGGGAAGCTTTAAAATATCGGACTCCAGCTAATGTTCCCAGTGCTTGCGCGGCTACACACAATAATTTGGGTACTGCGTACTGGCATTTAGCAAACTTATCTCAAACAAGTAAAGAGTCACAACAAAAGTTATTAAAATTGTCTATTGATGCTTATGATGAAGCTCTGGCTTTGGCTAACTCACTTAGTGGTATACCTTTAAGTTTTGATTTGTTTGCTGCTCACAATAATTTGGGATTAGCTCATTATCAGCTAGTAACAGATGATTCTTTTACTGGTGACAAAGCTGCAAGTTCACAACACTTAGAAGCGGCTTTAAATAATCATTTGCAAGCTTTAAATGGATTCAGCCAACAACCAGAGGCTTATCAAACAACTTTCACTTATGTGGTGAAAACGATTCGGGCTTTCCACAGTAAATTGGGGATACAGGGGCAGAATCTGGCTTTATCTCAGGTTCCTGGTCATTTGTTAGCGGAAGTTTTACCTAAGTTGTAAATGTGCTGCGGTGTTGTACATACAAATGATTTAGAAATCAACATCCAAACCCCATTTTGTAGGGTGTATTGTCGCATATTTTCAACTTGCCACACCACTACTTGGGGTTTGCTGCATTAGCCAAAGTCCGTTCATAATTTACTAACGTTTGCTAACAAACTGAAATCTTCTTGCTTCATCCT
>REBL01000190.1 GCA_007692755.1 Nodularia sp. (in: cyanobacteria)
CATAGAAAAAGGTATTGTTACATTCTATGCTTAAATTACCTTGGCGATTGCTATAGTTATCCCTTTTAAGACGGCGAATGAATTCGCCTGCGCCTTACCCCCAGTCTACCATCAAGGAATTTTCCAATTCGGCATACAATGTCTGCCGAATTCAAAACCACACTACAAAATTTGTTCCTGGCGATGGGCAAAGCCCCGCCTCCGGCGATCGCATCACAGGAGACGTATAATATTTTCATTAATAATATTTGTGAACCTGTCCCAACAACTAGACTGGGAGCGACTGATTTTTTTCTATTCAAGCAGGCGATCGCTTAGAATATGAATAGAAAAATCAGGCTATTAACTAGCATTTTTCAGGTAGTTCAATCCCCATTCATAAAGCGATCGCATCAATAGCTGGTTTAAACTAGGAGGTGGACTAATTTCCTTGAGTACAGCCATCATCAGGTTTTTAATGATTTCTGGTGTTTCGGGAAATGTCACCGGAAAGTTATTATTAGCCCAAAGATGACGAATTTCCCTCAAAGTGATAGATATACCTTTGTGAATAACTTGATTGCGTTTTTGTCGAATATCGTATAACAGTTTTGACCATTGACTATCTTGATTGAATCTTTTATACTGACACCAACCTTGCATTAACTCGGACAGCGATGGGTCATTATTTCTACTGCCTATCCCATTCTTAACCATCCAATTTTGTGCTTCTGATTGCATATAAAGCAACTGTTCCAAAATTTGCGTGAACTGAATAAAAGCACTGGTATAGTTTTCTCGTTGCAGAGATAAGTCTATGATAATTGTTGATTCCCATAACTTAGTTAAATCATTGGCTTGCATTTTTGCTAATTGTGTGTTCCAAGCCTGAATCTGCTGAACATCAACCGCCTTACTGACATCATTAGAATTTAACCATTCTCCTAACTTACGGAAAAAATCAGGGTTCGATTCCCAATTACTATATCTGGCTAAAAATCCGGCTAATTTATATAATAGACTATGACGATTTTGATGAACTTTTAACCAGAGTTGAGCCTCGACAAAATCTCCTCTTTCCCAAGCGGAAATAATGCGTAAACGTTCCAATGACCAGAAATACTCTCCCATTGGAATCAGTTGAAAACTTGGGGAATGGTTAGCAGTGACTAAACCATTTTCTAATGAACTAAAGAACTCCTGTGGTTCATCAGGACTAGCATTAAATACTTGACACTGACGCACCAAAGCCGCAGCACAAATTTCTACACCAGATGCTACGGCTGGCGCACAACCTTTATTTTGTATCCATAAAACAAATTCTTGGTTTTTACTAGGAGAAAAAGCATTTAAGGCTTCTTTTAAAACTAACAATTCTAACTCTTGACGAATAGCATCGCCATTATTGGCACTAATTTTAGGTGCATGAATATCAACTCTGATATCAGGAAATAAACTTTTTATCTTTCCCGCCATTAACTCAGCCAACCAAATTGTATCCAGGCGACGATGAAACCAGGAAACTGTTTCTGGTTGGTCGGTTCCCCAAAGAATAATATGTTTTAAACCTTGTTGAATACCTGCTGTAATGACTGTTTTATCTAGGAGTAATTCAACTTGGCTAAAATCACCACCTAGCCATTCTTTGCAGTGTTCATAGTAACGTTGTCCTAAATCTTTACCACTCCAAGGATAGGTTTTTTCTCCCTCTTGGTGTGTACCCCGTTCTATTCCTAGTTCTGCATACAATTGGGTGATATGGGTGGGATAACCAATGTTACCATCTGCACCAAAGGAACGAATTACACCATCTTGACATCGCCAGCCTATTTGTCGAGTTCCAACGGTGATAATTAAGGTATCGACATGGGTTGAGTTATTTACTGTGGTCATAGGGGGAAAATTTGGATAGAATTAGTTAAGGTTTCTAAATACTTTTTGCGGGGGTCTGCATTAGCACCAAATACTGTTACTACTTGGTATTCGTCTAAATCTGCAATCCATATTGGCGAAGGAATTACTTCACGTTTGGTTTTACCATTTGTAAATGGATAATCCTTTTTTACACCACCACACAAATTTTTGGAATCAGTATAACTTTTGGTTTCTAATTGGTGAAAATGTTGGTGCAAAATATGTAACGCATATTGCTTATTTTCTATATTTCGATTATGAACAACGACAATTTTGGCATTAATATCTAAGGCTTCACACCAAGTAGCAGAGTTGGCTGTACCAAAATTTTTGAGTTGTCGATAATTGAAAGTAGCACCTAAAGCTTGCAATGCTTGATAAAAAGCTTCTAGTCTTTGTCTAAATAACTTTTGAAACTCTTGAGGGTTTTTTGGTAATTTCCAAAATGAATCTTGACTATCAGGTATGAGGGTAGAACCACGCCACCAAGGGGCGTATTGACGGTTTTGGCGAGAATAGCAAGGTCTTCTTGCACCTTGACCAATACCACCAAGATGAAACATTAGCCAAGTAAGATTTTGAGTTAACTTTTTGAGATTATCTTGTTGATTTTGGGGTATTTCAGGTGAGTAATTTAATGTTAAAATTCCCTCTTGTTCTCCAAAATCATCATTTTTGCTTTGAGGTTCTTTTTGATTGATTCTCCCTTCTAAAACTCTGACCATTAGCCAGCCATATTCTTTATGAGGCGTAATTGTGCCAAAGATTTTTCCTTCCCATTCTTGTACTTGTGCAGGTTCTAAAATTCCTAATGCAAAACTTCTGAACCAATAACGTAACATTGATTTAAATGCTACAGGACGAACTTCTGCGTGGGTAATTGTATCTGGTCTTAATTTGCCATTTTTATCAGTTCTAAATGGTTTATGAACATTTCTTAATTTTTGTTGACCATGAATTAGTTGACCTTGGAGGATAAACTCAACCCGGAAAAATTCGCTTTGAGGTGTAACTTTACCTGCGGGATTTAGTTGACCATAGCCAGTATTTACTTGAGAACCCACACCAGCTTGTAGTCCAGCGATTAACCACTGTTTAACTTTTGCTAATATTTCAGTATCTTCACAGCCACTGGCTAAACGTAAGCCAATCACAAACATGGGTTTTTCTAAACTTAAAAATGGGTTAGGATTGGGACTATATTGTGTTGCATTACCATCCCATTTCCAAATATTGTTAGCCATGTCTACAGCCAATATATTTGGGTCAGCTTGGGGGTAAGCATCCAGAAATACAATTTTCCCGGAACTGTCTTTAGGGTGTTTTGCTTCTAGAGAACCGAACCAGGGCGCAACTTGTTTTTCTGCGTCTTTCCATGCAATTTGCTGTTGCGTCATGATTTCTCGAATGGCTTGGGTTCTGGCTACACCCCGCAATGTGCTAGAAGGAATGTATGGTAAACCCAACGCATCAAAAGCTGGTAATAAAATACTCTCTGGCCCCCGGTGTCCTCCTACTCTAATGCGCCAGGGACACTGGACTTTAAAACTATTTTGGGCGATTAATTCTGTGCGTTTGGTGAGTTGTTCTAATCGCTTTGAGTAATTGGCTTTTTCTGAGGCCATTTGCAATATTTGCACTTTTGTGGGATCTTTGTATTCATGATCTGGCGATCGCATCCACCGCAGATACTCCACAAAACTCGCTTCTGGATGTGGTTGAGGTTCATTATCTGGATTTAACCAAGGGGAAAGGATAGGGGGTTGATTATTACCGCCACCACCGCCACCACTTGCGCCACCATGACCACCACCACTACCTTTACCAACACCAACGGTAATTATTTTTTTGGGTTTAGTTACATTTGATTTTGCAGTCGCAGGTGGCTGAGGTCTTCTTGGTTGATTGGGTCTTTCAAATACCATAATCTTAGTCTCCCTCAATACCTGTATAAACAGCAGTCGCCCAAAAACTAAATTCTTGTGCTAAAGCGAGTCCTAAACCTGTTAATCCTAAATATTCATCTGTACCCAGATTTTTCAAAGTTGTTAAACCCTGATGATTAGCTAAATTTTTTATTCCTGACAGTTCTTCTAAACATTCAAAAAACTTTTTAACTACCTGCTTTTTACCTTCCATATTTTTGTCCAAGGCCATTTCTTCAGCTTTGAGGCGCATCATTCCCCAAGTTGAAAGATAAGTATAAAGTTCCACTGCTTGACTTTTCTGTTGCTTCAAACGAGTATCATCTTGATTGGGTAAGGAACGCAAATTATTTAAAGCGTCATAAATTGGGGTAGCGATTGTTCTGGGGTCAAAAGTCATACAATTTTAGATTTTGGATTTTAGATTTTGGATTTAGATTTTAGATTGATTACACAGATAAATCTGGTTATTGGGAAGTTAAAACACATCTACAGGAATCCCGTTTGAGATAGCGGTATGCACTTGGATGAAGTACATACATCATAGTCCCCTCCTCACTTACCTACGGTGTACAAACATCCTGAACCAAAGAAAGTTTCCAGTCCTAGAAACAAGATTTACAGCAGTTTTCATGTATTTAGACCACACGCTGATATCTGGATTTCTTTCTTCCTTTGCGCCTAACGCACTTCGTGCTTCGCTGCGCTGATGCGCCTAACGTACTTCGTACTTCGCTTCGCTGATGCGTGAGATATAAAAATGTGGTTCATTTAGCTGAAAATCGCTGTAAGTGGAAATCTAGTTCCCCTCCTCGCTTGCGGCTATCCATTACCCGCATCTTTCTTAACAATCCAAAAAGATACTTAACATAAGCGGAAAAAGCTTGCTAAGTATAGTGTGGAGAGAACAGAATCGGGTAATGGAATCATGGAAAAGTGGGCAGCCAAGGAACTGTCTGGGGTAGACTTAGGAGACGTTCGTCGAAACAAGCGGTTAATCAAGATAGTAGAGGACTTAGCCGCACAGCCGGATAGCAGCGTACCACAAGCGAGCGGAAATATGGCAGCAACCAAAGCGGCATATAACTTTTGGAAATCACCATATTTTCCCGCCAGTGAAATTCGTCAAGGGCATATAGACAGCACAATCGAAAGAATCAAAGAACATCAAATAGTCTTAGCGATTCAAGACACAACAAACATAGATTTAACAGACCACCCCAAAACTAAAGGTGTGGGTTATCTTGACCATCGCCAATCATCAGGATTGAAAGTACATTCAACATTTGCTGCTACAAGTAATGGAGTGCCGTTAGGAATTATTGAACAGCAGGTATGGGCAAGACCACCCGAAAATTTGGGCATAGCGAAAAAACGTCGTCAAAGGGAAACACTTTCAAAAGAAAGTCAGCGCTGGTTAGATGGATTAGAAGTAACACAAAGCTCAGTTCCATCAGAGATTCAAGTGGTAACAATCGGCGACTCAGAAGCAGATATATTTGACCTATTTAATCTCAAACGGTCAGAAAATTCCCATTTGTTAATTCGTGGGACTCATAACCGCAAAGTTGACCACTGTGCGAAATATCTACATCTTGCAATCCGCCAAATTGAACCCAATGGAACACTGACAGCAGAGGTCAAACGCAGTCCAGAACATAGTGCTAGAAAAGCGATACTTACAATTCGATTCACTAGTGTTGATATCCAAGTCCCATTACATCACATCGGGCGTTCACAGCTAAAACCTGTCAAGTTACAAGTAATTCTGGCATCAGAAGATCATCCACCACCCGGAATCAATCCTATTAGTTGGTTATTGCTCACCAGCCTTGAGATTCATAATTTAGAAGATGCCGCACGTTGTGTGCAATGGTACACCTATCGTTGGTTGATAGAACGCTATCATTACACTCTAAAAAGTGGGTGCAGAATTGAGCAATTACAATTGTCCACTGCTGACCGCATTAATATGGCACTAGCCACTTATTCTGTTGTCGCTTGGCGTTTATTATGGCTAACTTACTCCTCACGAGTTCACCCTGATTTATCCTCTGATGCTGTTTTAGAAACTGATGAATGGCAATCTTTATGTGCCACTGTCAACAAAAATCCCACCCCACCAAAAAAACCTCCATCTTTACGAGAAGCTGTGCGAATGATTGCCACTCTCGGCGGCTTTCTGGCTCGCAAGGGAGATGGTGAGCCGGGAGTTAAAACTATTTGGCGGGGTTTACGGCGATTACACGATATCGCCGCTACCTGGAAACTTCTCCATTCCCACTCCCCATCTGATGTTTCTGGTTAACGATCGCATCCCCATATATAGATATTCATCCTCATGTTTTGTCTAGTTTGTCAACCATCCCCTCTCATGGAAGCTCTGTCATCCCCACACAGTCTGCTTTACAGCAATGTTAAGAAAGATGTGGGTAATGGATAGGGTGCAAGCGAGGAGGGGAGAAATAGGACGATAAAAAAATGGGTACAAAGCATAATTCCTTACTAAGCACTATTGTCTTAGCGGGTGGAAAGAGTTCTCGCATGGGTGAGGATAAAGCCCTAATTTCTATTGGGGGGATGCCTTTGTTACAGTTAGTTTGTGGTGTGGCCGCAGATTGCACGGATGATGTTTATGTAGTCACGCCCTGGCCAGAACGCTATCAGCATTTAGTATTACCTAGTTGTCAATTTATTCGGGAAGTACCTTTATCTCCCTCATCTGCCACTACTCACGGGCCACTGGTAGGATTTGCCCAGGGGTTAGCGCAAGTACAAACAGATTGGGTATTGTTACTAGCTTGTGATTTGCCGCGGTTGCGGGTTGAGGTGTTGCAAGCATGGGTGAGTGAACTTAATCGTGTGGATGATCAAGCGATCGCCACTTTGGTTCATCATAGTAAAGGTTGGGAACCTCTATGTGGTTTCTATCGCCGTCGCTGTTTGCCACAACTTTCAAATTTTATCCATCAAGGGGGGCGGTCATTCCAGCAGTGGCTGAATCAGCATCCTATACAAGCTTTGTCCTTACCAGCATCAGAGATGTTATTTAACTGTAATACACCAGAAGACTTGGCTTTGCTCAAATAAAAATAGCACCAATCAATCCAAAATAGTTATAGTAAAAAATTTTACTGTTAATTAATTGAAAACCTGATAAATGTTATCCATATAACATTAATTTTTGTATTAATACGATATACTTAAGTAAAGCTTTTTTCAACAACCCTTGTATAGGTAATAGCGAGTGATGCAGTTATAGGTTCCTTATGGAATTGTAGCTTCTGTGTTTACTCGCATTTTTCATGTTTATATGCAGTAAATAACATCATGACTATATTTTGTTAATTTAAGATATGGTGATAAGTTGGCTTTTAATTATTCTATAGTCAGCAAGGAAGTTAAATATGTATCTTCGTGGGATTTTATCTGTTTTAGCATTTGTATTGAGTCTAGTTTTAGTTTCTTGTAATACTGCAACTACACAGCAGCCGCAGGTATCAGCAACAATAACGGCTCAACAATTACCAAAAGAATCGGCTACAAGAGTTGTGGCTCTTTCTTCACTTGCTACAGATATTATATATCAGCTTGATCCCACGAAGCTTGTCGGTATCACTGGTAGCAAATTATTTAATGATGATCCGCGATTCGATGATATTACCCGCGTCAGCCAGGGGCAAAGTCCTCCGAATTTAGAAAAAATTGTAGCCCTAAAACCAGATTTAGTGATTGGTGCAGAAGGTTTTTCTACCCAACCAATGCAAAGACTCCAACAATTAGGAGTTTCTACGTTGCTGACTAAGGTGAATAATTGGGAATCGTTAGAAGAACTTACTAAACAATTGGCTCAGTTAATTGATGCTGATCCCCAGCCTTTATTAAATCGCTATCAAACTTTTTTACCAGATAACTTAACTCAAAGTCCTTCTACTTTAGTTTTGGTTAGCCGTCAACCAATTTTAGCACCGAATAGAAATAGTTGGGCTGGGGATTTGTTGGCAAAATTCCAGGCGAAAAACTTGGCAGCAGAATTACAAGGTCAAAGTCCAATTGGTGGATATGTCACGTTGTCGGCTGAGAAAATTTTAGAGGCAAATCCAGAGGTAATTATTGTCATTAATTCTCCACAAGGAGGTTCGGAAACTGCCGTTTTAGACTCGTTTAAAAAGGAAGCTTTTTGGCAACAACTACAAGCAACTAAAAATAATCGAGTCTATATTTTTGATTATTACGGTTTGGTAAATCCAGGCAGTATAGAGACAATAGAAAAAGCCTGTCAGCAGCTTCAACAGGATTTATTAGCAGTAAATTAAGTAAGTCGGCGGGAAAAATTCAATGTACATGAAGAAATATAAATTGTTCGTAGGGTGTATTATGTCGTAATGGCGTGACAAGCTTAAAATAGTGCATTAGGAAAAAGCAGAAAACATTGATTTATCTCAATTTTCTCAAAAATCTATTGCAACATTTTAGCCTTGTCACGCCAGTAGGCTAACGCACCTTGAATTGTTGACACTGAAGCCGAAGTTTTGACGGTGCGTTGCGCTGCGCGACAACACACCCTACATTAAAAGTTCTTAATATACCTTAAAATATTAGTGCCGACTTACAGCTCATATCTTGCACCAGGCGACTAGAAGTCGCAGCTACGCGGGTTATTGGATTGTATTCGCCTATTCGCCCAATTATTTCTGTTATTCTTTTGCAGAACTCATGGGTTTTGGAGTGACTGAATTATTGGCATTTTGAACAGTACCACCAGTGAGACTGCGGAAATATAACCCCCCCACAGTTGCTAAAAATAGAATATAACTGCTGGCTTGTAATAGATATAGATGTTCTCTGTAGCCAAACAAAGATTTAAGAATAATGCCGGGGAATTGTTTATCTGGCATTATTGTTTCAGTGTTCCACACCATTGGCCCCAAAATGCAGGAGTGGATTTGGCTAAAATGATCGTAATATAAACAAATATTTTCTGGAGTGCTACTGCTGAGGGCAAGGTTAGCCAAACCTTCATCAAAATGCTTCAAGGCGGATACTACTAACCCGGCTACAATTAATACCAGTAAAACGCCCATTACCTGGAAAAACTGGCGAATGTTGATTTTGACACCCAATTTAAATAGTAGGACTCCAATAATAGTCGCCCCTGCTAAACCAGCGATTGCGCCTAAAGCTGGAACTAACCCTTCTTGAAAATTAGCGGCAATAAATAGAACAGTTTCAAAACCTTCACGGACAACGGCAATCAAAATTAAACTAAATACTCCCCAACCAGCATTTGAGTTTTGGGTGAGCGCTTCTGTGACTGCGCCTTCAACTTGCGCTTTCATATATCTGGCTTGTTTCGTCATCCAGATTAACATCCAACTGAGCATCGCGATCGCCACGACACTAAACACAGTTTCTAGCATTGGCTCAACCACTGGGGTATATTCCGGATTCACTGCCCCTAGTGTTTTAATTAACCAAGTAAATAACACACCGATGAGGACACTAATCACAATACCAACACCAACACCAGCATATACCCAAGAATTAAGTCGGGATTGGTTGGCTTTTTTGAGCAAAGCTAGGACAATGCCCACAACGAGGGCAGCTTCTACTCCTTCTCGGAGTGTAATCACAAAAGTAGGTAGAGCGGTGCTGAGATTCATGTTTGAGAAGTGGGGAGTAGGCAGGGGGAAGAGGCAGGGGGGCAGGGTGCAGGGGGGCAGGGTGCAGGGGGGAAGAAAATTCTCCATCTTAATACCCAGTATCAAGTCCCCAGTCCCTAATCCCTAACTATTAGCTGAAATCGCGGAGCATTTTTTTCAATTCGAGATTATGCATCTCTTCTTGCCCAATCATGCCACGAGCAAATTCTTCTAGATAAATGCTGGCACCGGTGACAGTTACCAAGAGACTTTTGTACAAATCCAGCGCTTTCTTTTCGTGGGATAAGCTTTCTGCCAAAATATCCTTGACTTTGTGCTGGTATGTTTCTTCCATTGAGGCGATTTTTAGAGAGGGATGCCCTTCTAAACCTGTCAGAATTTCACCTACCTGTTGGGCATGAAGTAGAGATTCACTCGCCTGCGCTTTGAAAAAATCTACGATGGGAATACGATTAGGCCCAGTCACCATCAACGAATAATGGGTGTAGCGTACTACTCCCGCCAGTTCAAATTCCATGATGGCGTTGAGTAGGTCGATGGTCTTTTTGTTGTCAAGCTCTTGCATTGGTGTTAATTAAATTTACGAATGGGGAGTCATCATTATTGAGTGAAGAGGTATAGTCTCTACAGGTATTCAAAGCTTTAGTTGTTTTTTACACTCCGTAACCTTGAACGATGGCCTCACCTCTCATTCATTCTAAACTCTTCTTTGCGCGTCACCAATTAAGTCAATGCGATCGCCTGCGGCGAGGCTTTGCCTATCGCTTGCCAAGATTACCCTCTTTAACTCTTCTTCTGGTGCGACTCTGCGCCTGGAGCGTGAATTGACTCAAAAACGCCATTAATTTTAAATTATTCCTTGGTATGTTCCCCAGCCAACTATCACAGCCAACACCCAAAGATAGTAAGAAAAATAGCGAAAACGGGCGCGATACAACAATTTCAGAACTAATTGCAACGCCCCAATGCCCACAATCGCAGACACCACAAAACCAACACTCAAAGGTACAATTCCAATACTGAGTGTTTCCGCTTCTAGCAGTTCGAGTCCTTGCAATAAAGTTCCACCCAGAATAGTGGGAAAGGCAATAAAAAAGCTGTACTCAGCAGCCCATTGTCGCCTCAGTCCAGTGAACAATGAGAAGGAAATGGTCATCCCACTGCGACTTAAACCAGGAATGAGCGCTAATGCTTGTCCTAAACCGATGACGGTGGCTACCCAGGGGTTTAATTCTCTTAATCCTTTTGTTTGGCGAATTTTTTTATCTGTCCACCAAAGCAGAATTCCTGTGATGCTTAAGGTGAAACAAATGGCCAGGGGATAGGCAAAGAAAACTTGTTTAATTATCGACCTGAAAGGCAATCCCACTAACCCTGTCACTACTACAGACAGCATACCCAAGATAGCCAGGCGCAAGTACAGCAAATCGCCTTTGCGCTCACCACTGGGAAAGATTAAAGAGCGAGTCCGCAGGGCTGACAGTCTCAATTTAATCGGATCTTGACGAGATGAACCCAGGTCTGTGACGATATCGTAAAAATCTTGCCAAATTCTCACCAGCAGACGGCTGAGGCTACGACGAAAGACAACGACGATAGAAATTAGTGTTCCCACATGGACAATTAGATCAAAGAAAATCATCTCTGAACTTTCTGGAGGCGGTAAACTTGATCCGCGCTGAATTAGCCAGTGTTGGGTTAAAACCAGATGACTGGTTGAACTGACCGGGAAAAACATAAAAATTCCTTGAATGATTCCTAACAGAATCGCTTCAAATATACTCATTGTTCTCTTTAAATTAACTACGTTTCCAGGCTGATACTATCTCTACATACGGCAAAGTCAGGATTAGCCCCGGTCAATTGCAGATATCATAATAACTGAAAATTTTCATTTCCTCTCAAGCGATACAGCTAATTTCACTAGAACTTTATTTCTTGTTACTAAAAATAACTTTCAATATTCTGAGAAATAAATATATCATATGGATTCTCTGACTCAAACAACAAAATCCCCCATAGGGGCATTGCAAAAGCTAGGGAAATTCTGTTTTCTATTAATGTGATACCGTAATTACATTTTTTACATTGTGTGAGTTCACACATTCAATCAAAATAAATAATGCATATTCCTGATGGATTTCTTTCAGTTCCCGTAGCTGGGGCTACTAGTGTAGTGAGTGCGATCGCACTGGTTGTTGCTTGTGGGCGATCGCAAGCGGATCTTGGTATCCGGCGCGCCCCCATACTTGGCTTAACTACAGCGTTTATTTTTGCCGCCCAGATGATCACTTTCCCAGTAGCTGGAGGCACTAGCGGTCACTTGTTGGGGGGAACCTTAGCGGCCGTAGTTCTGGGTAGCCCTTGGGCAGCGATGTTATCCATTGCTACAGTTTTTATTATTCAAGCTGTGCTATTTGCCGATGGTGGAATCACAGCTTTAGGAGCCAATATTTTAAATGCGGGAGTGATTGCTGTTTGGGTGGGCTGGGTATTAACTCAAACCTTACAACGGCTATTGGGAGGCTCGAAAGGTCGCTTACCCCTAGCGGCTGGGATTGCGGCTGCTGTCAGCGTCGTTGTGGCAGCCATAGCTTGTTCCATTCAGTTAGTGCTTTCTGGAACGGCATCCGCCGCTATAGTTTTACCAGCCATGACGGGAGTACATATTCTGATTGGGATTGGCGAAGGAATAATTACTGGTGGTGTGCTGGTTTACCTCGCCAAAGCCAGACCAGATTTGCTCCCAGGAGAGGAACAGCAGTTTAAAGGTTGGTTGGTTCCTGTCGTCAGCATTTTATTAATTGCTGGTGTGTTATCTTTGGTAGCCTCGGCATGGCCTGACGGTTTGGAAAGAGTTGCCGAAGATTTAGGCTTTATTGATTTAGGCGAGGAAGTGCGAATAGAAGTACCAACGCTTTTTGCTGACTACGAAAATGAATCTTTAGGATTAATTGGTACAAGTATTGCGGGGCTGCTGGGGTCAGTGGTCAGTTTTGGTGCAGCCTTTGGGATTGCTAAGGTGGTGAAACCCAAGAATGCTTAAACTGGCTTTGCCGTTACGTTTGCATTTGTCTTTAGTGATTGTAGTGGGGGCAGCTTTACTACAGTTTAATGCTTGGCTGTGCTTGGGGATATATGGGGCGATCGCTCTTTGTTGGGCAGCATTTTTACGCGTACCCATTCTCCAGTTAGGCGGACTGATTGGGACTGAATTAATTTTCCTCTCATTCATGGCATTACCCTTGGGATGGGAACGAGCAAGTTTTTTATTGGTGCGTTCCCTGGTTTGTCTGCTGACCATGAATAGTTTTTTGTTAACCTTACCTCCCCATAGTTTAGGTATTGCCCTGAAAAGCTTACCCGTACCCGCACCCATTAAGGCAAATTTATTATTAGCCGGGCAGTATCTAGAAATTTTGCTCGATGAAGTCAAACGAATGCAGCGCAGCGCTCAATTGCGGGGTTTAAATGGTACTGTGGGATGGTTGCGCTACACAAGTGCGGCAATGATTGGAGCCTTATATCTCCGCAGTTTAGATCGGGCAGAGCGTGTTTATGCGGCAATGATCATGCGTGGTTACAATGGGCAGTTACCTGTAGATGCAACGTTTAGACCAAAAGAGCGTTTTGTCCTGTTAGTAGCTTGGGCGATCGCAGCTGGCTTGACCTTAACTTCTTACACAATTTAGTTAGTGCAGGTATTTTGAAATCTTCGACTTTTGATCCCCAAGTTTCGACTACAGTGATTGAGGTGCAAAATCTGGTCTATGCCTACAATAACCAGGAGCCAGTCTTGCAGGATATTTCATTTAATTTAAATGCAGGGGATGCCTACGGTGGCCAGCTACGCGTAGCCTTAATGGGTGCAACTGGTTCTGGTAAAAGTACTTTATTAGAAAACCTGATTGGCTTAAAACCACCAACTTCGGGAAAAATCTTGATTAATGGTATTCCTCTAGAACCGAAAACCCTCCCCCAAGTGCGGCGTTACATCGGTTTTGGCTTTCAAGATGCCAATGACCAACTATTTATGCCCACTATCTTAGAAGATATTACCTTTGGGCCGCTCAATTACGGTGTTCCCCCAGCCATAGCCATTGATCGAGCCAGGGCATTATTAACAGATTTTGGTTTAGAAGCTTACGCTCACCGTTCCACTCATGAACTGTCTGGCGGACAAAGACGACTGGCGGCTTTAGCGGCAATTTTAGCCCTAGAGCCGACAATTTTGATTTTAGATGAGCCAACTAACGGACTTGATCCCGCATGGCGAAGGCATTTAGCGCAGGTATTGTTAAAGTTGCCTGTGCAGGTAATGTTAATTGCCTCCCATGAATTACATTGGTTGGGGAAGGTGACTCAACGTGCTTTGGTGCTATCTGGTGGACGCATTCAAATAGACAGTAAGATTCAACCACTTTTGCAAGAGAAAGATACTTTAAATGAGTTGGGTTTGCCAGTGGATTGGTAAACTACTTTTTGCGATTCTGAGAAACTGCCACGTTTCGCACTGCTAAAGCACTAAATTATTAGCTAGTATGATTTGGGTTTGACTGGTGTTGAGGAATTGTCTGTGTGGCGTAAGTGGATTGTCATCGCTCCTGTGAGTTTGAGTATTGCTTTACTGGTGAGTAGTTGTGAGGATCAAGTCACCCAATGTCAGCGACTGATTCAGGTAGTGAATGCTGGTAATTCTTTGATTGATCAAAATAAAGGAGAACAGGTGATCACCAGTTTGCAACTTTCCAGGGATTTGCAAGCGATTACCCAATCTTTAGAAAAACTGAATTTAACAGACCCGAATCTCAAAGAATTTAAACGCAATTTTGCCAGTATATTTAAGAATATGAGTGAAGCGATCGCTCAAGCTTCTCTTGCCCTTGGTGCAGCTAAAAGTGCGGAAGCATCACCAGCAGGTAGGGAAACACTCGAACAGGCGAGAAACGAAATTGATACATCTTTGACATCAGCCCAAAGTGCTGGCAAACAATCGGATATCTTAGCAGAAGACCTGAATAAATACTGCCGTCGGTCACAGTAAATATCCTGAATTATATAGGTAAATTATTGGGGTCAATACCCTGCGATCGCAAATACGCCATCAGCTGTTCTTTTTGTTGGCGTTCTTGTTCGATAAGTTCCACAGCCCAAGGTAACAAGTTACCTCCCTGATCCCACCAGCGTAACCAATAACCAGTCCGGGCTTCTTTTGTACCTTGCCAAGTACCCAAAAATAAGTTCATCGCCGAAATCCAATGAAAGCCATTTTCATCCGGTTGCTTTAATTCGTAGCGGCCATTTTCCAGGTGATAAAATTCCAATAAACCGCCATTGGGGTCAAAAATTACATAGACAGGAACTTGCAAAATCTGCTCATAAAAAAACCATTTCCCTGGGGGATAGGTGCGCTTGACCGAATATTCTTCCCCCTCAATATCAGATAAAAATTCCATCACCACTGCGGGAATATCACCTTGTAAATTGGGGGTGTAGCTTTTGCGATCGCTTAAAACTTCATTTACAGTCGGAATATAAAGCCAATCTGGAGCTTTAACAATCAATTGACTGTTAACAGTTGCACAAAGACCAAAATTGGACGCAATCAACATCTGGGGTTGGATGAAACCACTAATTTCTAAACTTTCACGCAAAGCACCAGCCAAGATTGGCTGACCTGTGTTTTCCACTGGTTCATCCTCTAGTTGAAAATCCTCCGGCAAAGCTTCCCAAGAGATTACCAGATTGTGTAGCTCTTTGGTTTTACCGAGTTGTGTCGCCATAAAGACTGCCTTTTATGGATTTGTGTTTATTGTATCGCTGTAAGTGCTGCCAAATTGCCATTCTTAAAAATATGGCGCTGATTTTCTCGCTATACTAGTTAATCAGTGTAAATATTCAAAAAATAGATTCAAAAAATAAAAGTAACCTTTTTTACGGTTTTACCGTCAAATTCATATCGTCAAATATTGTTCTTTACACGTCTTGCGAGTCACTAAATATGAAAGAGGAATTGATCGCCACATTTTTACAGGTTTTACGCTTTAATATGCGTTGGATGACTTGGAATTTATTTCTGGCTTTTATCCCTTTGGCTTTGAGTGTTTGGTTATTTCGCATTAAACGCGGACGTTCTTGGGTATGGTGGCTAGGATTCCTAGTTTTCTTCGCATTCTTACCCAATGCTCCTTATTTATTAACTGATGTCATTCACTTTATAGAAGATATCCGTCGGATTCAATCAGTGTGGATGATTACATTGGTGCTAATTCCGATTTATCTATTAGTTATTTTGGCCGGGTTTGAAGCTTATGTCATATCTTTAATTAATTTAGGTTACTATTTACACCGCATCGGCAAAAGTCAATGGATTTTAGGGGCTGAACTGATTACCCATGCGCTTTGTGCAGTTGGTATTTACTGGGGTAGGTTCTTGCGTTTCAACAGTTGGGATTTCGTGACTCAACCTGATGCTTTACTAACCACAGGTATTGAGGAGTTGCTTGGTAGACAGCCTTTAATCATTATGGCTCTCACCTTTGTGATCCTGCTAGGTTTGTACTGGATTATGAAACGAGCATCTTTAAGTTTTGTTATGCAGCCACAAAATGGCATAGGCATTCAGGGACAACGAGCTAAGAATGATCTATCTTAATTGTTCTGCTTCATGGTCTTCATGGTGTTGAAATAGGCATCGTCAATCTCAGCCCCAACCTTTATCAAGGATAGGGAACGATCATACTCCTGGAAATTAAAAACTATTCATGTCTAAAACCACCTGTTTATCTATCTAAAGAATGGTCTATATCGCAGGGAATTTCTTGTCAAAAGCAAGATGAAATATAATCAACCCTGCTGTGAAATGAAATTAGACTGTTTAGTTTTAATTGATAGGAGTTCAATAATATGGCAAATATGGCACTATTATCCAATGATGAACTCAAAATTTTAGTTGATAATTCCCAAAGCCCTTGTGTTTCTTTGTATATGCCTATGCAAAAGGCGGGGCCAGAAATTCGCCAAAACCCCATTCGGTTGAAAAACTTAATCCGTGAAGCTGAGGAACGTTTATATGCTATGGGGATGCGCCACACTGAGGCCATAGATTTTCTCCAACCAGCGAAAGAACTGGATACGACAGATTTCTGGCAAAACCAAAGCAACGGATTAGCAATTTTTATTTCTCCCCAGATGTTTCGCTGTTACCGTCTGCCAATGGAGTTTCAAGAATTGGTAGTTGTTAGCCACCGCTTTCATCTGAAGCCATTGCTGCATTTAATCAATAGTGATGGCAAGTTCTATCTCTTAACTCTTAGTCAAAAAGATATCAAGTTTTTTGAAGGAACTGCCTACAGCCTCAATGAGGTAGAAGTAGCAAATATGCCTCGGAGTATGGATGAAGCTTTGATGGAAGATGATATTCAAAAAGGTGTACAACATCGTATTGCTACGCCAAGAGGAGGAACCTCTAATTCGTTTCAACAGCCTGGCGATGTTCATGGACAGGGAAGTCCCGACCGAGATAAACATCAAGAAGGTATCTTACAATTTTTTCACATTGTTGATCGGGCGGTACACGAAAAAATCCGGGGGCAAAATGTACCTTTAGTATTAATGGGGGTTGAGTATCTATTCCCAATTTACCAAGAGGCAAATACTTATCCTCATTTTGTGGAATCAGGTATTTCTGGTAATCCCGAAGTGATGAAGCCGGAAGCGTTACATAAACAGGCTTGGCCTATTGTCGAACCTTTGTTTCATGAAAATCAGCAGTCAGCAATGGCTCTTTATCAGCAACAAGCTGGTACTGGAAAAACTTCTAGTGATATTCAAGAAATTGTCTCAGCTACCTATTGCCAAAGGGTTGATTCGATGTTTGTGCCAATAGATATGCAAATTTGGGGTAAATTTAATCCAGATACCATGACTGTGGATTTACACACAGAACCTGAGCCAGATGATGAAGATATGTTAGATTTTGCTGCCATTCAAACATTTATCAACGGTGGCAAAGTTTACACGATTGACTCAGAACAAATGCCAAATGGCACACCAGTAGCAGCTATTTTCCGCTATTGATGGTTTTAGTGGTGTTGTATCAGGTGAGATTAACTATATACAACACCATGAAGGGCTTAAGCCTCAGCTTATTTGGTTTCTGGCTGCGGCTAAAATTAAACGTTGTTCAGCACGCGCGATCGCTCTATATGTCCTTTCCACTGCTTCGGGTTCCACGGAAATAGAAGTAATGCCCCATTCTACCAATTGGTCTATAATTTCGGGATAAATCGCTGGTGCTTGACCGCAGATTGAACAAGGTATCCCCGCAGTTTTCGCCATTTGGATTAGTTGAGCGATCGCACCCATTACCGCTGGATGACGTTCATTCAAAACTCTGGTAATTTGTCCCTGTTCTCGATCTACACCTAACAGTAATTGGGTGAGGTCATTTGTGCCAATGGAAATGCCTGCTACACCTGCTTTCACGTATTCTGGCAGTAAAAACAACACACTCGGCACTTCCGCCATCATCCACAATTCAAACTGCGGTATTTGATTTAAACCAGCTTGCTCAACTTTGTCCCGACAAAAAGAAAATTCTGCCACACTGCGAACAAAAGGCAACAAGAGATTAACATTGCTGTATCCAGCTTTCTGCACATTTGCCAAAGCTGTTAGTTCCAACTCAAAAACGGCGGGATTGCATACATAACTGAATGTACCGCGATACTGAAGCGCGCCTAAGGAATCGCCCAGAGGTGAATTCTGTACAGAATGTTGATGATGAGACGATGATGGTAATTCATACGATCGCCAATCCAAAGAACGATAAAAAACTGGACGCGGAGCAAAAGCACGAGTAAACAGGATAATCTGCTCAGTCCATTTTTCTAGCAATTCTGCTTGACGACCACTGACAAGCCAACTATGGGGATGTTGTCCTTCGAGTATGTTGAGTAACATTAATTCTGAACGCAACAATCCCACACCATCCACAGGCAAATTTTGCGCTGACTCTATTAACCTGGGCTGACTCAGATTAACCAGCAACTGGGTAGAAATCATCGGTAATTGAGTCACAACATGAGCATGGGGAGATGAGGGAATAGTTGGCTCTGGGTACTTTAGTTCTTGAGTTTCTCCCTCTGCTGCTTTTTCTCCTCTGATCCGATAAACCTCTCCGCGATCGCCATCCACAAGCAACCGCTCGCCGTGTTGAATTAAGACTGTGGCATCTGCGGCACTAACTACAGCCGGGATACCCAACTCTCTCGCCAGAATTGCTGCATGGCTAGTTAATCCTCCCTGTACAGTGATAATACCAGCAACTTCCTGTAGAAAAGGTAACCAGTCTGGTGCAATATTTACTGCTACTAAAATTACTCCTTTGTGTATTTCTCCTGGTTTCTTGTGGGCATCGGTAATTACGTGAGCCTTTGCTGTCACACGTCCCCCTGAAGCCCCTAGACCTTTGATGAACTGTAAATTGGGAATTGCAGATTGAGGAGAACTAACTTGAGTTAAGTGGAGAGTGGGATCTAGTCCTTGATCAGAAATCGTCCATTTAATGGTATAGTTCCTCCCTATTTCACTCACAAGTTGATTCCCCAGAGTGATTACTTGTTGCAGATATTCTTCTGATAAAGCGTATTGCTTTTGTTGGGATTCTTCAAGTATATAAGTCACTATATCAGTATTATCTGCTGTGGCGACTAACTTGGGTAAATCCACAGTTGCGGCATGATGATCAAAACCGTTGGGACTTTGACTGCGCTCAGTCGCATTCTGACGCTCACAGCGAAAGCCATAAGCCAACATTTTATTGCCTAGATGTCGCTCTAGCACTACCCCTGTTTCTTGTTGGATGTAGTAGACATCCGGTAGGACATCACCTTGGGAAAGCGCTATTCCTAATCCTTTTGTCGCTTCGATTGTCCACCCTGAAGAATGAGCATGAAGAAGACCACTAGCGATCGCATTTTCCACTGGTTGCACCAACAACGCTAAATTAATTTGTTGCAGGTTCACTCCCACCCGCCGCCAATACAGTAAACTCCTGGCCCGAAATAACTGACTCCAGGCGCGTTTCAATGCTAAGGCGATCGCTTCTGGCTCGCAGCGACAAAAAATCGCGTCCAACAATCCAGAGGTATTTCCTCCCCCTGAAGTCATCGCCGATAAAGCCAAACTAGGGCGCAAAATCAGATAATTACTTTGCCATTCTTTGGCCGCGGAGAAAATTTGATTTACCCATTGCGGTGGTACTGTCCCTGTCATGATTTCCTGACGCAAGCGACCAGCTACTTGCTGAAGTTGTCGCCAATTAGCTACATCTAGGTGCAAAGAAGAATAGGGTAAATCTGCTACTAAAGCGGATGTACTATTGAGAGTGGTGAGAAATTGTCGTAATACTTCTGCTGAAACTACAAAACCAGGTACTACCGGATAGCCACGCTGCATAATTTTACTCAAGTAGAATGCTTTGTCACCTACTTGAGCGCGGTCTTGCAGTTTAATTTGATCGAGCCAGTAGAGTTTATCCACTCAATTTGTTAGTCATTGGTCATTGGTCATTGGTCATTGGTCATTGGTCATTGCTTATGGGGAATTCACAATCTTTTTTCCCTTTGCACCCGTCACGATACTATTTCACCCGATTTGACAAACAGAATTTGTGAGGAATTCAACCACTGGGCATCGAAAGAACTGAGGTGAGTGGTAGTAATTAAAGTTTGAAAACGGTCTTGAATGGCATCAAGTAATTGATTTTGGCGGAATGGGTCTAATTCAGCGAGAACATCATCTAGTAATAGCAGGGGTGGTTCCTGGACGACTTGTTCAATGAGTTCTAATTCAGCTAATTTTAGAGCTAGTACTAAAGTTCGTTGTTGACCTTGAGAACCGTATTGACGAGCCGGGGTTTGATTAATCATTAATTCTACTTCGTCACGATGAGGGCCAACAAGGGTAGTTCCTCGGTAGAGTTCGGCAGCAGATCGTTGTTGAATTTTAGCCAAAAAAGCTGGCTGTATATCTTCTGGATGGGGTTCTGCCAAAGGCACACTAGGCAGGTAATTGATTTGCAAAATTTCTGTACTGCCACTAATACTAGCGTGCCAAGCCGCAGCAATGGGAGCCAGTCTTTGAATAGCGCGATCGCGTCTTCTAATCACTTTTGTACCAGTGGTAACTAATTGAGCATCCCATATAGCCAGAGTCGAATCCCTTGTAGAGACGCGATTCATCGCGTCTACTACTACATCTGTTCGATTTATCGCATCTGCTGAGTCTACAGCTTTCTTTAAAAAAGCGTTGCGTTGGCGTAATACTTGGTTGTATTGCTGCAAAATGTGAGCATAAATCGGTTCGAGTTGAATTAACAGTGTATCTAGCCAATTACGCCGAACATCAGGGCCACCGCGTACCAAGTCTAAATCCAAACTCGAAAACTGCACAGCATTGAGTACACCCAAAAAATCCATTTGTCGGCGCACAGATTCGCCATTAATCGCCACGCTGCGGCGACCATTGCGGCGGAGAGTTAAAGCCAGATCACTGATACCATTTTCTCGCTCCAGGGTGGCATTAATTTGAGCGATGTCCATTCCTTCTTGAATAAAATCGCGATCGCGCCCCATCCGATGCGATCGCAATGTCGCCAGTAACTCCACCGCCTCCAACAAATTAGATTTTCCCTGAGCATTATTACCCACCAGAATTGTTTTAGCAGCAGTAAATTCAACCTTCTGGTCTAGGTAATTCCGAAATTGTCTCAGGTGGAGGTTTTTTAAGTACATAAATAATGGTCATTAGTCATTGGTCATTAGTCATTGGTCATTGGAAAATTGTAACTTCCCAATGAAGCCTCACTCAGGACTCAGATGCCAAAGCTTTTTCCGCACGAGTTTCTTGGACATAGCCAAGTACGCCATTGAGAATTACAATTGCCATAATGGCGCTCGTGTCCTTAAATGGCACTTCCCCAGGGTCTAATTCCCCAGCTTGCCAAGCTATCAGGTCTAAAAATCCCGAAATCAAAGCTACGGCAATCAGCATCAATAACATAATGTTTTTGAACTGATCTAGCAGAATTTCCCAAGAACTGCGACCATTATGTTCTTTTAGTTCGTTGTCACCGTATTTTTGCCGACGTTGTTCCACTTCTTCGGGTGTTAAGCCACTGTCTGCGTTGCTATCAAGCAGGCTTAACGCTTTATCAACTTCCAAACCATGCCAACCGACTGTACCTTTAGGCAAAGAATTAGCAGACATTGTGTATGTCACTGAAATGGTTATAGAATTCGATCATAATTTAGGGATGACTGGAAAAGTATCAACTAAAGTTACATTCAAAATTTTGCCCAAATGTGGACTTGAATGTAAATATAATTCCAGCAAATTGCTAACTTTTCTGGCTTGCCGTTTATGTACTTTTACGCCGAAAGCAGTAGTAGTCAACACATTCTATTTATTAGCAGAATCTCTAAAAATCTGATTTTGGTGATCAAAGATATGCAAAATTTAATTCTAGGCGTGCTAAACCGTTGAAGAAATATGCTTAATATGAGTTTTGCACTTCCTAGTTTGATTGCTAGCCAAATGTTTGGTCAAAGAACGATTCGACCGTTAACAGCTGCCACTCTTTGTGGCCTTGCTTTCATCAAAGATACACTGATTGCGATTGATAGTATTAAAGGACATTTACTGGAAATTGACCCCAGTTCTGACAACAGCAAAATTCTCAATCCCCATCAAATTAAGGAATTTCGTGATGTTGCAGGTCTATCCGTGTGGGCAGATTTTCTCTGGGTAACGCGTGAAAACAGTGTTTATTTGTCAAAACTCTCGTCTTTGGGTCTAGAGCATTTTGTCACCTTGCCTTATCCTGCTGATGGTGTTGCTGTTTGGGAATCAACAGTTTATGTTAGCTGCCAAAAGCTAGGCTGTATTCTGATTTATGACCGCAATACGCGCAAAGAAATTACTAGGTTTTCTGCACCTGGAGTAGGCGTGGCAAATTTGGCAGTCACCATTGATACTCTTTGGGTTTGCGATCGCACAGAGCAAACCGTCTATGCTATGGACAGAGCCACTGGTGAACTTCAATTCAGCGTGTTAACGCCGTTTGAATGTCCTACAGGCATAGCATTACATACAAATGAAGAGACAGGCAAAGAAACTCTATTTGTCGCCTATGCTTCAGAAGAGCCTTATATTCGGGATAACCCCAATGCTGATCCGTGTCATGAACTCACATACCGCGATCGCACGTTTATCCACCCTCTACATTACCATCACGAACCAGATAAACAATACGCTCTATCTAATGGCTATCTGATTGAAATGTCCTATGCTGAGGAAATTGCTCCCTTAGACGAGGTGTATTTACCCGATGTAGAATGGCGCATTGCCCTCCCTTCAGAAACCGAACGCCAAAAGTTGAAGCACATTGAACCTATTGGTGTCCCTTTTACGGAAGAAGTCATAGATGGGCAACGTGTCGCAGTATTTAAATTTGATGCCCTCACTCCCGGCGAAAGGCATATATTTGGCTGGAAAGCACTGTTAGAAGTTCGCGGAATTAAATATCGCATCACCCCAAAAGATGTAGAAAATGCTCCCGAACTTTCACCAGAATTTCAAAGTCGCTACCTAGTAGATGATGACGATTTGGCAATGGATACTGACATTGTTCGCCGTGCTGCCAGTGAAGCCATTGGTTCAGAAACTAATGTGTTGCGGAAAATGTACAATATTCGCAACTACGTTTACGATGAATTATCCTATGGCATTAAACCCCACATTGACACCCCTGATTTGGTCTTAGAAAGGGGTATTGGCTCCTGTGGTGAATATGTAGGCGTTTTACTAGCTTTATGCCGTTTAAATGGCATTCCTTGCCGCACAGTGGGTAGATATAAATGTCCTCCCTATAGTGAACATCAAGGAGTCCCGTTGCAACCAGACTTTAATCATGTTTGGTTAGAATTTTACATCCCCGGATTTGGTTGGTTGCCAATGGAATCTAATCCTGATGATGTGGGTAACTATGGCCCTTACCCGACACGCTTTTTTATGGGTTTATCCTGGTATCACATTGAAATTGGCAAAGGCATAACCTTTGAAACCTTAAGCAGTCAAGGTGCAAGGCTGACGAAAGATGACATTCCTCTAGGGGACTTGGCAATTAATCACATTCGCTTTACTATTCTCGAAGAATTGCCGCCATTTAGTCATTAGTCATTGGTCATTGGTCATTGGTCATTAGGGACAAAGAATGTAGAGACGTTGCATACAACGTCTCTACAAGGGTTCACCACAGACGCATATTTCAATTTTTCATCCCCTCGTCCCTCCTTGTCCCCGGTCGTCTCTCATGACTTCTCAAATTTGGTAGTGGGTGAGAATAAGATGTCTTTTCGGCAAATTCACAAATACTATTAAAGGGGCAAAAACGGCAATGTTTACCTGGATTTGGCGGAAAAATTTGACTAAAATTACTTGTTTTCTCGTGATATTTTTGTAAATCGTATTGATGCTTGTTGGCAATATTTGCTAAATCTAACTTTAAAGATTCTAATTCCCGATTGTTAAGGCTAATTAAATCAGATTTTTTACACATTTCCAGATTATAAAATGATGCTACCGCTTGTAGTTCAGGGTAAAGATAACGCGCAGCTAGGATATAAACTAATGCCTGTCGGCGGTCAAAGGCAGATTTCCCAGTTTTAAAATCTAAAATATGCAAGGTGCGGTCAGATTCCCGAAAAATACAGTCCATAGCTGCATATAAGCGGAAATGAAAAGTTTCCTGTTCCACAAAAATTGGTTTGGGAAAACCTTCATCACCCCTTGTTAGTTGAACAATCTGTTTATTTAACAACAATGGGGCATGATGATATTTTTGCAGAATTTGCCGCACGCGTTGTTGTACTTGTTCAGTTGAATTGCTTAATTTAAGTAACTGGGCAACTTGATCTACACCGTCTGATTGGTGTAACAAATGTCTATTATGATGGAATTCGTAAACGCCTTTTTGGGCGAGGATACCAATCCGTTGGGGTGCAGTAGCCTTACCTAACAGCGCTTTAACTTGTGGTTCATGTTGACGCGCTTTAATAAACCCCCTTCTCATCTGGCAATGCCAACGTTCTTGTCCGATTGCTGGGGCGACTAAAGACCAAAGGTGATAACTGGCAAAAGGTCGATTAGTTAATGACATTGCTCAATATCAGTGAGAAAAAATACGTTGGGGGATACTTGCGGCTACGCACGCTTTAGGAGAAGCTTCCTGTAGTATTAAAATATTCGGGAGAAAGGGTTAACAATGAGCGCTAGTAACAATTCCAGCAAAATAAAATTTGGTACTGACGGTTGGAGAGGAATTATAGCCGATGATTTTACTTTTCCCAATGTGCGGAAAGTAACAAGAGCCATCGCAAGTTACCTCGAAACAGCCTATTCAAAAGATAGACCAGTTCTTATTGCCTACGATACTAGGTTTTTGGCTGACCAGTTCGCTCAAACAGCGGCTGAAGTCTTGGCAGACTTGGGTTGGACTGTAAAAATTACTGACCGGGATTGCCCTACTCCAGTAATTGCCTACAACGCCCGACTGTTAAATTCCGCAGGGGCTTTGATGTTTACTGCCAGCCATAATCCAGCACCTTACTGTGGAATTAAATATATCCCTGATTATGCTGGGCCTGCCACTCCAGAGATTACTGATACGATTGTGGCGAACATTGAAGGTGCATCGGATGCGCTGCCTGCAAGTGTTCCGGCTGGGGCAATTTCTCTGTTTAACCCCAAGCCAGAGTATCTCAAGTTTATCTACACCTTACTGGATGTAGAACGGATTAAGAGTGCCAATTTAAAGGTGAAGTACGATGCCCTTTATTCGACTTCTCGCGGTTATTTAGATGAAGTTTTGCAACACTGCGGCTGTCAGTTAGAAAGCTTTAACACGACTCGCGATGTGCTATTTGGCGGCGGAATGCCCGAACCCAAGGGTGAACAACTCGTTGGGTTAGTAGAGGCAGTAAGAGCCGATAAAGCCGATTTGGGCTTGGCTACAGATGGCGATGGCGATCGCTTTGGGATTGTGGATGAATTGGGCAATTTTCTCACCCCCAATACTGTGCTGTTATTACTAGCACGCCATTTAATTAAAAACAAAGGTCAAAGCGGCGCAATAGTCCGCACTGTGGCTACAACTCACCTGCTGGATAATTTCGCAGCTAAACATGGGTTGCAAATTTATGAAACAGCCGTTGGTTTTAAATTCATCGGTGAGAAAATGCGGGAAACTGCCGTACTGATTGGCGGTGAAGAATCAGGCGGTTTAAGTGTAATTGGGCATATTCCTGAAAAAGACGGGATTTTAGCCGATATGCTGGTGGCGGAAGCCATCGCCTATGAAGGTAAACCCTTGAGTCAGTTGGTGAAAGAAGCGATCGCCGAAGCTGATGGTCCGCTTTACAATGACCGTCTGGACTTACATTTGACAGAGGCACACAAAACTGCCGTGATTGATTCCTTTACAAAAAATCCTCCTTCAGAGGTAGCCGGGATTAAAGTCAAAGAAGTTGGACGCAAAGACGGGATTAAGCTGTATTTGGAAGAAGGTAGCTGGATTTTGCTGCGTCCTTCTGGTACAGAACCCTTGGTACGCGTTTACATGGAAACCAATTCGGCTGAGAAATTAGCGAAGGTTGCTCAAGAAATGCAAAGTGCGATAGCTAAACTTGAAAAAGTAGCAGTTTAAGAAAACCTCATTCCCAGCCCCTCTTCTAACTAAGGAGAGGGGAATATGATTAATTATTATGAAAACTTTGATTCCTATTTTTATATCTCTAGTTGTGGCTATTTGGGTAGTAGCGATCGCTATTATCTCAGTTCAAAATGCCACACCTGTATCTTTAAAATTCTTAACATTTCAAACTATTCAAATACCAGTCGGTTTAGTCCTGGCTTTCAGCGCTGGTGTAGGTTTAATTGGTATGGCGTTACTACAACCTCTGTGGGGTCTTGTTGGTTCAGGTTCGGGTAAGTCTCGCTTTGATGACGATGCTGAGTTTTTTGTTGATGATGAGGATTTTTAGAGGATTTTTCTCACGCAGAGGCGCAGAGGCGCAGAGAAAGAATTATAATTTTCATGGGGAATTTTTATTTAGCAATATCAAGCGATCGCTACGACGAGCTACGCATACGCACTACAATAAATTCTTAAATTCATCTTTTATTAGCTGGCGATCGCGCAAAATCAACACAAAGCAATCCAACCCCTATATTTTCAGCCTAAATAAACGCGAAAAAACCTACCTGCTGAAAATATTACTCATAATGAGTCCACATCCGCAAAATTTTCACTGTATTCTCAGACTCAACCACCTCATACACCAGACGATGCTGAATATTGATTCTTCGGGAGTATGCACCTTCTAAATCTCCCACTAACTTTTCATAGGGTGGCGGATTCTGAAACGGATTAGTTTGAATAATATCGAGTCAGGTTTGCGCCTTATCTCTTAAATTACTAGCAGCGAGCTTTTTCACATTTTGCTGCGCTTGTTTGGTGTAAACCAAATCCCAACTCACCACTCTAACTCCCGATCACACTCCTCAATCGGCGTTGCTAGTCCTTCTCGAATCGATTCCCTCATCCCTGATACGGAGAGAAGATATAAAGTTTCCTGTACAGATGTCCAGTCAGCTTCAGACAATAACACTGCATTGCTACTTTGTCCTGCAATCACAATAGGTTGATGAGATTGATTTACCGAATCAATTAAATCCTGTAACTGCTGTTGAGCTTCATTGATGGGAATCATAAACCTCCATCTGTCTAAATCTCGTAATTTTTTAGCATGGTAATCCAGGTGTCATTTACCTTAATTGTCTGAATCAGAGCTATTATGCTAGTCAACCTGCTTGGGTTGTAAATAAATCAGGTAGATAGTGGAAAATACTAGTGCAAATACTGCAAAAGCTTTAAGAGAGAAACCCAAAATTCCCTTAAAAGGAATTATTTGGCTAACTCCTGCCAAAGAAGTCCAAAAATCAACAATTACAAATATTACACCAATCACGATTATAATAAAAGGTGCAATAGAATCTGCAATAAATTCTATAAGTTCTGTCTGTTCTACCATTGGTGCAAAACTTCTAACTGGAATAGCAATTTTCTCTTCAATTGCTGGTGCAACGCTATCTTTTGATACGCGTACAACCCACAAGAAAATTATTGCGAGAATTATAGCTACTATAATATTCCAAGGAAGTTGCAATTCCAATCCACTGGTAGCAATTCCATAGGTGGTAGTCATAAAATCTAGTGTGGCCAGAGGATATACTAAGATTTTCACGAAATCAATATTTTTCAACCCAAGAGTTAGGTCAACCTTTTTTATCTTATCCAGATCATCTTGAATCATTATTACTACCCCAATTCATGCTTTGATTTTTCAAAAGCGTGGCTTAGTTTATTACAGTTCACTAAAGTTTGTTTACTTAGTGAACTGTTTGAATGCTTAGTATATTATCATACTTTTTTTGGAAATCACAAAATCTCCCTATCCAAATAAGGTCGCAAAACCTCCGGCACTTTAATCGTCCCATCAGGTTGCTGATAATTCTCCAAAATCGCCGCCATAGTTCTGCCCACAGCCAAACCGGAACCGTTCAAAGTATGAACAAACTGCGTCCCCTTCTTACCAGCTTCCTTAAAGCGAATATCAGCCCTTCTTGCTTGGAAATCTACACAATTAGAACAACTGGAAATTTCTCGATACTTCCCAGAAGAAGGCAACCATACTTCTAAATCATAAGTTTTCGTTGCCCCAAAACCTAAATCAGCAGTACATAAATTAATTACCCGATAAGGTAATTTCAAAGCTTGTAAAATTGCTTCGGCATTTGCTACCAATTTTTCTAATTCATCAAAAGAAGAACTGGGATGAACAACTTTTACTAACTCAACTTTATTGAATTGATGCAGACGAATTAAACCCCGCATATCTCGCCCATAACTTCCCGCTTCTCGACGAAAACAGGGAGTATAAGCACAGTGATAAATTGGTAACTCTTCCGCAGCTAAAATTTCTCCCCGGTAAAGGTTGGTAACGGGAACTTCTGCTGTGGGTATCAACCACAATTCATCATCAGCACATTTAAAACTTTCTTCCGCAAACTTCGGTAACTGACCGGTTCCGGTTAAAGCGTCAGTATTGACTAACAACGGCGGACTAACTTCTACATAGCCGGCTTCCGTTTGCGTCTTCAGCATAAACTGAATTAATGCCCTTTCTAAAGCCGCACCCGCACCAACGAGAGTGACAAACCGACTTTGGGCAACTTTCACAGCTCGCTCAAAGTTGAGAATACCCATTTTTTCGCCGATTTCCCAATGGGGAATAATCTTCGGGTTTTCAGGTAGATATTCATCACCCCAGCGCCGCACTTCTTGATTATCATCTTCACTTGTGCCTAGAGGCGTGAACTCACTGGGTAAATTAGGAAGTGCTAGCAGCAGTTGCTCAATTTCGGCTTTGAGGGCTTTTTCTTGGGGTTCCAGTTCACTTAATTGGGCTTTAAGGTTGTTACCTTCGTCCCGCAGGGCTTGAATTTCTGGAGATTGAGGATTAACACCAGATTTAATTTTCTGCCCCACAAGCTTACCAATTTCGTTACTGCGGGCTTGAAGTTTACTGCGTGTCCCCTCCAGTTCCCGTTGTTGCTTGTCTAATTGTAAAATCGGTTCGATGTCGTATTTACCACTACGACTGTTCAAACGTTCTTGGATTAATTGGGGATTTTCCCGTATTTGCTTAATATCCAGCACAGATTTTTCTTTTGTTTTTTGCCTAGTGTCTTCTTGCCAAAACATCAGCATATAATGATTTTGGCTTGCTATAACAGGGATTGCGAATACAAAAATTCTGCTCTGCCAATCTTGCCAAAGCTACAAAATTCCATATTAATTCTAATTCTGACTCAAGCTTTCAAGTCCGGGTAATGCGATTCAGCAGCCAAATGGACACTACAAGCCCTGCAAAGTGGGCTGAGACGGTATTGATGTTGGCCTGGACTACAAGCATATCTAGACCGCTAATAATCCGCGTAGGGTCAAATAATTGAGTCGTTGCGGCTTGGGGAGATATCGAGCGGGCTACTAATGTCCCTACAATCGCTTGTGAACCCAATAATGTCACAAGCATTCCGACTAAATTAATCCACAGTCCCAGGCGTAATACTTGTAAGCTTTCACTTTTTCGAGGGCGGTTACTTTGATTTGTAGATTGCAATTTGTTACCAATTCTGGTATAGCGAAAAGCTATATAAATGCCGCCACCTAAAATCAGAATTCCGCAAACTGCTAAAAATACACCAAAGCCAGTTCCCGGATTATTGCCTGTGCCATCTCGTTGCTGACTAAATATCGCAAATAGCAGCACAATAATGGCAGAAACGACTCCTAATACTAATTGAATCCAAAAGCTAATCCAACCTGTCATCCGAAAGGTTTGGGCGATCGCGCGGAGGTTAGACGAAGACGATGGAGTGTCGGGGTTCTGTGACATACTGATCACCAATGTGCTAAGGACTTGTTAAATTTAATATCACACTTACCAGATGAGATATGAATATCTCAAGTCCAGAGAATCAGTGTTGAATGCTGACTTGATTGTGTCTACAAGCATATAGGTTTTCATGCCGATATTTCACAAGGCTGATTTTTTCAGGTTTTGTACTGGGATAATCACCGTAAAACAAAGTGTTTATTAACTTTTGCAGACAAAACGGCATTTTGCTTGTAAAATTTCTTCGATGGCATTTTATGCTGAGGCAGTTCTAACCAGTTTGGCATCACTTGACACCTGGAGGCTGTCTAGGCGATCGCTTTAATTGCTCCTCTCCACAACACCTATAACTTGGGTAGGAACGCAGTATTTTGCGCTCCTCAAACTTGCACATCTGTCCCGCGACTTTAGCCGTGTGGGTAATTGTTGTAATGTTTACCTTGGGAAAACCCTGCCAAAGTAGCCAGATATAACTGCTTATTTTGTAGTAGCACTATATACTGTCTACCAGGATTGTAGATACCACTATTACCAGGCATTTATTAGCCATTCACTAAACCATGAAACTTGAGGATATATATCAATTCTTTGAGAATCCTCCGCCAACTTATCTCTGTCAGGAACTAGCAATCTGCTACATTTTGTATATTTTATTGCAAGGTGAATCCTACGGCACTGAGTTGATCCAGCGATTGGAAACTGAATACCCTACCTATCGGCTTTCAGATACCGTACTTTATAGTGCAATCAAATTTCTCGAAGACCAAAGGGCGATTAATGGGTATTGGAAGAAACTCGAAGGGCGAGGTCGCCCCAGGCGGATGTACCAAGTTTCTCCAGAATGGCAAGAACGATCACAAGATTTGGCGCATCTTTGGGAAGATTACACAAAGGGGAGAACAAATTAATGAATAATTGATCATAAATAAGTTTACTTCCATGAAAACAATAACAATTTAGTTATGGATACTGCAATTGTGCCATCTACCTTGCTGCTCACCTTGTTGTTATCGGTTGGGCTGTTTTTCTTTATTCGGGCTTCTACCAAAGACCGGATCACAAAAGCCC